>DATENN010000129.1:0-3576 GCA_035275045.1 Pyrinomonadaceae bacterium | reverse complement strand
GATCTCCGGTGGCGCCGATTGGCCCGATAGAACTCGAGCGTTTAACTGTTTCCAGAAATTACTCAATTCCTCGCGATTCTTGATAACCAAACGAAGCGAATCTTTGGAGGGAAACTGTAAAAACGGTAACTGCCTCGTCCCGCCAAAGCGAAGTGGCAGAGACGGTCCCGTCATTTTCCGACCAGGTAGCATCTTGATCGAGAGTGGTTTCCCGTGACATGTGACCGGCGGCTTCCCTCGCCCAACAAACCACAATGAGAAACTCGTCAGGACAGCGAAACATATTAGAGCTGGTTTCATTGTGCTCGTGACCTCCAATCAGTTCTCAATTATGAACGGCGATTGAAATGAAACTTGCTCATATTTTGAGGAAATCAGTCTGGTCAAGCAATTCGTGAAAAGCCGATATCTCCATTCTGGCATAAAAACACAAGCGGCCCATCCCCGTTGAAATTTTGAGACGCGCCCTGGCGGAAGTTATAAACCGCTAGTTTGCGGCTAGCCTCACATCGCTAAGCGTGTGGGGCCGGGGCGTTGCGATCATAGTGAGGGTCGCGGCGCCGGGGCGCTACCTGGAATGTGGGTGTTCAGTAGCGCCCCTATACTTATGCTTCCATTCAGTCCGCAAAGACATAACGACAGCAGATGAACACCGTGGTAATTGCCATTCAACTGAAGTGGCGAGCTGCGCAGCGTACGGATCCCGTGTCGTTTCTTTGAAGCCAAATCGACGTGCGAAGAAGTCGCGGGCGGTTGTCGTTAGCAGCACTACGTCATCGATGCCTGTATGCCGCGCCTCGTCTAACACCCTGCACACCAATCGTGAACCCAAACCCGACTTCTGCAATTCGGAATTAACTGCGACTGAACGCAACAGACCGGTTGCGCCATAGCGTTCAAGTCCGGCACACGCCACGAGCCGGCCGGTAGAATCCCGGGCGACGAAGAAATCTGACAAATGCTCCGCTACTCCATCTGGCGGCAGGGATGAACCGCGAAGCAGTTCGAGTATTTCATCCAAGTCCGCTGTTGTCGCCTTTTCAATCTGAAGATCGTCAACACTCATCGGGCAATTCCGACTGGTCCTGAACCGCAGCAAGAGGCTGTCGCGGCGTCCGCCTGAACTACCTTCTCGCCGCATTCGCACGGCGCCGTCTCAGCAAGATTATCAACCAGCACAACAAAAGCTTCCCACTCGTTTCCATCCGGATCCCTTACCCAGGTCTTATCCTGAGTTGCGTAACAGCAGTCGGTCTGCATCTCGTCTCGCGTAATGAGTCCTGCCTCAACCCATCTCTCGCGCATAGACAGCACGCCGGCGGTCGAAGCCACTTGAATGCCGAGATGCGACAACGCGCCGCGTTCTGAAAAGTTGCTCTGATTCAACGTCAAATTCAACGGCGGATTTTGCACGTCGAATTTCGCGTAGCCTGTGCGAACCTTACTCGGCCCGATTCCCAGCATCTTTCTATAAAACTCGATACTCTGCTCAACGTTGCGTACGTTGAGAGCCACATGCGCCTTCAAAGTTTGAATGTTTGTCTCCGTAGTCATTTGTCTTCACTCCTGCATATATGCATATCCAAATATGGACGCAGTATCTTACACACGCCCACATATGTCAAGCCATATGTGTTAGAATCCGCGTCATGAGCAAAACGCCGAAATCAATCGACAAGGATCTGTTCTTTCGCGCGCTCGCCGATCGCACACGCCTGCGTTTACTGAATCTGATGGGAAACGATGAGGTATGTGTCTGCTTTTTTGTGGAGATTCTTAAGACGAATCAGCCAAAAATCAGCCGTCACCTGGCGTATCTGAGACGCGCGGGAATTGTTGGCGCCCGTCGAGAAGGTCAGTGGATGCACTACCGCATCGTTGAACCCGCCGACTCTGACGCAGCTCGAGTGCTGAAAGAGGTGATGTCCTGGTTAGCTGTCGATACTGAAATGCAGCGCGATCGGCAGCGATTGATAAAAATCTGTTGCGCGCCTCAGCTTCCTATTGGCATCCAGGGGGCGCCACGTCCGGCCATGTCCCAAACGGCTTAGAAGACAATCATTCGCACCTTCAAAACAGATATTTCACTCCGAGCAAAACGTTTACATCAGTTCGCAGGGCCAGTGGACCGGTATTGCGAACTACAGGTAACTGCACGCTGCCTTCGATCACAAACTGGGGACGAGCGGCGTATTGTAAACCCGGCGCGAGGTAATACTCACTTGCTTTGCTACCGGCCACCGGCGCGCTGTTCAAACGACCCGTTCCGCGATGAACGAACGTGGTTTCCAGAATCAAAAACAATTCACCACCAGGTTTTTTGTATTCGCGCGGGAGCAGGACGTATTCAAGATCCGTATTCAGCCGCTGCTCATGGCCCATGCGAAAACCGTCTCGCTCGCTGCGAAAAATAGCTTCAGCGTTACCACCAAAGATGAATCGACCGCCGGCTTGCGAGAAGGCGAGATCAAGATGGGGTGAAAGCCCGCCGCTGATCGGAGTCAGTTGTTGTCTCACAAATGCCGGTACATTTATTTGACTTTGATCAGGAGCATCTTTCTTTCCCGTCGGTAACTCAAGACCAAATCTCGCGGCCGCCTGCCTGTCGCCGTATGTTTTCACCTGGCGAAAGAATCGATACTTGGCCCATGCGGTGATGTTACCCAGGCCAACGCCTGATCCGGACGTCGCCGCATCGTGAAATGACGTGCGAGCGATCGGAATCTCCGCTTCCAACTGCAGTTTTGGCGATGGAGTGTAGGACACGCTGATGTCAACCATCTGACGATTGATCTTTAGTGTTCCCAAGCTCTGGCGAATGAAGTAGAGGCGCGGCGTGATGGCGCCTCCTTTGTAAACGGTAAGCCCTGGTGACGTGACGCGAATGGGAGCAGAAGGTTCATTGTTGTCTTCGGTCAGCACAAACTTCGCGGGTATTAACCGTGCAAAGAAAAGACCCTCGCTCGCGGAAGAAGCTTGTTTCTTTTCTACAGGTGTTATTACCTCGCGCGCGCTGCTGCCCTTCCCGATAGTTTTCCATTCACCGGCGATTTCGAAGCTCGCACCAACCTGAAGTCCCGCTACTGCGTTGTCGACAGTTGGACCTTCGAGGACAAACTTCTGTTCCGAACTTTTTGCAATGACGATCCAACGCTCACCTTCCTTGTCGAGCGTGCCAACGACTGTTATATCCGCCGCACCCAAAACATACCCGGCATCTTTCAACGTCGCTTTCAAAGCCGCGAAGGAGACGGGTTTGTCAGGCTTTGGCGTAAATACTCCCAGCCCTTTCTTAATATCGGTGATTTCGATTTCTTTTAGTTTTGGCGCGTAGTCTAGACGGCTCACGGCCTTCTGAATGTTGTACACTCAATTGCCGCACAAATAACCCGCAATGTGCATCTGGACTCGTTTGACCTGTGCGCCAGCGCGGCTTGCACCACCAAATACAAGCACTAAACCCCAAATAATCAGAATGGTTTTATTTTTCATTTTTTGTTCTTGTCACCACTTGTTCCGTGCATGCCGTGCATGTCCATCTTGCCGGGACGAATGCGGAAAAAGATTTTCCACGAC
>DATENN010000128.1:0-8844 GCA_035275045.1 Pyrinomonadaceae bacterium | reverse complement strand
TCTATTCCGCAGCGAAGCCATCAGCTCGGGTTTGGCTTCTTCGAAAGTTTTTGGCACCGACTCGCCGCGGCGAAAGATGTACCAGTTGCCTGCATACTTAACCGGAATGTCCGATATGTCGCCCGGCTGCATATCGACCGTCCGATCGTATAACGCGTCGACTTTGTTAGGGTTCTTTTTGTAGGCGCGGGGAAGATAGCCGCCCGACTTCGCGGTGGCTGCGTCTTCTGAATTACCGCGAGCGAGGTCCGCAAAAATTTTTTCGGAAGTGTCAGCACTGGCTGCGCGCGCTTTTGCAATCAGGTCTTTGGCTTTCTGTTCAACCTGGGGGTCGAGGTCCTTGCGCGCAACTTTCAAGACGATCTGTTGCAACTTGATGCCGGCTTCTTTGGCCTGCGGGGTTAGCTTCGCGAACTCGTCCTGCAGATCTTTATCTGAAATGGCGATCTTGGCGCCGGCCTTTTCCTGATCGATATAGAGGTATCGGACTCGTTTTTGCGGCTCGAGATAACGATAGTCCGTCTTGTGTTGTTCGAAATAGTTTTTCAGCTCGTCGTCCGACAGTTGAATTTTTTCAGCCAGTTTTTCAGGAGCGATAACCGCGTAATTAACGTCGTACGCTGTATTCTTCCGTTTGAAATCCTCTTGTACCTCGGCATCGGAAACACGCACGGCTGCGGTGACGAACGCTTTTAGTTTCTCCTGGGCGATTTCGTCGCGAACGTTGCGTTCAAATGTTTCGAGGTCGCCATAGCGCGCAGTAACCGATTCCTTGTAGCGATCAATACCTACAAACTGGCCCGACGCATCGCTAAACTGTTTTCGAATTTTGTCAGCCACCTCTGCATCACTGGCGGCGAGACCAAGCCGCGCTGCCTCCTGGGCTATGACGCGATCACGAATCAGGCCCTCGACAAATCGCTTGTTCCCGCCTAGTTGGGCCAGGCTGATGCGGCCGCCGAACATCTGCGTATAGTTGTCCTTCAATTGCGCAACCTGGGCCACGGTGATTTCGTCGCCATTCACGCGCGCCACGACTTCGGTATTCTTAGACGCCTCAACGTTGCTCGTGTTTCTGCCCGGTGCATAGAACACGATCAAGCTGACAGCCATCAGCACTGCGAAACCGATGATTATGATGCTACGGGTGCGCTCGAGCCGCCCCAGTTGTTTGAGCATTTATTTCTACCTCACTTGCAAATGGCGGATTGTAAAGTACTCGCTGTTGTGGGGCAAATTCGCCTGTGCCTGCCGGTCGGGTCTGGCGATGAGATTTGGCCGGCGTGTTTTGCCGCCTTCCACTGCTGATGCTATTTTCTCTGCCGAATGAATTCGATTAGTAGCAACACCGGGTTATGGATCGGTTTTTCGCTTTTTATCCTTTTCATGTTGAGCCTGGACCTCGGGCTCTTTAACCGGCGCGCGCATGCCATCCGGTATCGCGAGGCCGCAATCTGGAGCGGGGTCTGGATCGCGCTGGCCTCAATCTTTGCCGGAATCGTTTTCTTTTATCAGGGCACCGGCCGCGGTCTTGAATTTGTAACCGGCTATCTAATCGAGTTGTCGCTCTCCGTCGATAACTTGTTCGTCTTCCTGCTGATCTTTTCCTACTTTAAAGTTCCATCGAAATACCAACACCGCGTTTTGTTCTGGGGCGTGCTGGGCGCATTGGTCATGCGTCTGACGATGATCTTCGTTGGCGCGACGCTCATCAATCGCTTTCACTGGATCATATACATCTTCGGCGCCTTCCTGGTTTACACGGGCATCAAGATGTTCACGCAGCAGGACAATGATTTTCAGCCGGAAGATAATGCTGCCGTACGCATCGCTACTCGCATAGTTCCGATCGATCGAAGTTACGATGAGGAGAAATTCTTTACTCGGAAACGCGGCAAGCTGACCGGCACTCTTTTGCTGCTCGTGCTGGTCATCGTTGAAGTCGCGGACCTTGTTTTTGCAGTTGATTCCATTCCCGCAATCTTTGCCATCACCACTAATCCCTTCATCGTTTATACGTCAAACGTGTTTGCGATTCTGGGCCTGCGCTCGATGTACTTTCTGCTGGCCGGAGTAGTTGAGAAGTTTCATTATCTTAAGATTGGTCTTGCCATCGTGCTTACGTTCATCGGCGCGAAGATGCTAATCGTCGCTTTGCATATCATCATTCCAATTTGGTTTTCGCTGGTTTTTGTTGCAGTCGTGTTACTGAGTTCGGTCGTGGCTTCACTCGTCTGGGCGAAACATGCCGATACCAACATTGAGGTCGACCTGCCCGAGGGTTTCGATGCCCCTTTTGAAGA
The DNA here is from genome assembly GCA_035275045.1 of Pyrinomonadaceae bacterium. Taxonomy (GTDB): domain Bacteria; phylum Acidobacteriota; class Blastocatellia; order Pyrinomonadales; family Pyrinomonadaceae; genus PSRF01. The sequence continues at coordinate 6,541 of DATENN010000128.1, read as the reverse complement.
CGCAAACGAGGACGAGCCCGAGCCGGCAGTGACCGGTCATCGCGCTGCGAAGCGCAAATCCACCAAATAGCGAGTGATTCTCACTCTAGCGTCGGATCAACCCGCTTGAACGCGGTCAAGCCGCTGTGTTAAATTCGCCCTGACGATCAGTGCCGTTTCTACTGAATCGCCCCGACTTCTTCACTCCTTTTTTCGTGAGCCCGACAACTTTGATGTTGTTTGACGTTGTGAGCCACGTTAGTCGCTGCCCTTCGGATTACTAATTCAACAGCATGGCCACTAAAACCCGTCGCTTTGTATTCGATTGGTGGGTAGTACAAAAGCGCGTCATTTATCTAATCGTGTTGATCGTCGCGCTGTGCGGACTGGCGGGCGGAGCGGCGCTTTATGTTTGGAAGTATGGCAATCCGTTACGCAACGTCGGGACAGGCACGAAGCTGCCGGCGGGTGCGCGCTTCATGTCATTCGAAGGAGACGTGCGAGTGATTCGCGCCGCCACGCGCGAAACGATAACGCCCGGGACTGACACCGAACTCTATCCCGGTGACACCGTGCAGACATTAGCGACGGGACGCGCGCGCGTCAGCATGGCGGACGGCTCAACCCTCGTTGTACGTCCAAACAGCACCATCATCGTGCGCGACAACGCCAGCGACGGCGAAGGAAAGAGGACGAACGTTCACGTTGTCGTCGATAGCGGTCAAATGTACGTGCGCACTGAGCAACAACCTGAAGGCACCAACAACGTGGTTGAGACGCCAAGGACCAAGAACAAACTTGGCGAGCAGACCGGCGCAAGTTTCGGAGTCAATCCGGAAGGCACTGAAGAGATTCGCGTGAACACGGGTGCGATCGAGACTACGAATCGTAGCGGCGATAAAGCGACCTTGCATGGCGGCGAATATGTTTCCGTTAATCCGGCGGGAACGATTTCCCGGCCGCAACGCTTATTAGAGATTCCCGCGCCGTCGGAACCTCGTGATCTCGAGCGCGTCTTCGTCAATGATAAGGGAGCGGCGAACGTATCGCTCCGTTGGCAGCGTCCACAATCAGGCACCGCCGCTTTCTATCGTGTTGAAGTTGCAACCTCGCCTTTCTTCGTTGCAGACGGCAAAGTGATCGAACGCGATCAGCTCGCGTCCAATGAATTCACTGCCAGCGATCTGCGGCCGGGGGTTTACTTCTGGCGCGTTCGTGCCACGGCCTCGACTGGTCAAACAAGTGATTGGAGCGATCCCAAGAAATTCATTATTGCTAATCGTGGTTCCGGTTCACGTGTAAATGTTTCAAACCTCACCGCCGAACTATTGGGCGGAAACATTTATATCCTGCGCGGACACTCGGAAGCCGGAAATACTATACGCGCGGCAGGCCGCGACACGCTCGTTCCGACAGACGGTTCATTCCAGTTACAGATCACTGCTGGACCGGGAACGCAGGAAATCGTCGTAGAGGCCGAAGACCCACGCGGCAACAGCAGTCAATATCGATTACCACTGATGGGACAAGGTCGCAGCCGCAGCTAACACAGTCCCGCCGCAATTTTTATTGGTTGGAAGCAATGCCCAGACACGTCATTCTGTTAACCGATGCGCATGAGGCGCCTGCCTACGAGCTAATCGAGGCGTTGCGTCTCGCCGGCGTGCAAACCTTAATCGAAGGTCTGCGCGAAGCTGGGGTAGAGGCCAGGCTGACTCGTCGCGCCGCGGCCACCGTCGATCAGGTGCAGGAACTGCCGGTCGCGATTCTTTACGAAGTCTTTGCCGGCGCGGATGTTGTCGAGCTAAATGCAGCGGTAGATCACGCCAGGAAGCTTTGGCCGGGAACGCCGATCATCGCTTGTCGTCGCCATGTTCCCGGTTTTCATGGATTTGGCGTCCGCGGTCTTGACGGCGCGACGTTGAAACGCCTTGGTTTTCGGGCGATCGCGGACAAAGCGGCGCAACTGCCCGCCTTGCTTCATGAAATTGAAGGGCACGGCGCAACCGGCGAATTGAAACTGCCTGAAGTTAACCGACCGCCAATTCAATCTGGTGCAGGATCGTTACCTGCGAAGCTGAAAGCAGCAACCCTGCGCGCCGCATTTGATCTGGTCTCGTCGCTTCACTTCATAGGAGATCAACGCGACGCTGCCTACGTTGCGCTAGCGCGCCTCACTGAAATTGTAAGAAGCGATGCATGGACCATCTACCTGCTGGCTGATACAAAAGGACATGAGGCCGCCACCCTTGAAGCTGTTGCGTCGCTCAAGCCTCATGAAACGAGCAATAAAGAAGCTGAGGCGGACCCGACGTTACTTGGCGGCCAAACCTTGACTGTCGGCGGCGAATCGCACGCGGCGAGACTAGCCGGCGCTGGAATGGGTACGATTCGCAAAAAGGAGCACGGCCATCATGTCGTTGCAGTGCCACTCGTGTGTGGTGAGCGTGTCTTAGGCGTGCTGGAGGCAAGACGCCAACACAAGTCGTTCAAAAAATCTGAGGCTACGTTACTCGACGCGTTGTCGTTGCCTATCGCCTCGGCGCTGGCCAATGCAGTTCGTATCGGGGAAGCCGAACGCTTGTCGCAAACAGATGACCTAACCAAACTTCATAACGCTCGGTACCTGCGCCAGTTTTTACTCAATGAAATCCGGCGCGCCCGTCGTTACGGATCGAGCGTAGCTGCCTTGTTTTTGGATTTGGACGACTTTAAGCAGGTGAACGATGCGCACGGTCACCTCGCCGGTTCGCACGTTCTGATGGAGATGGCGGCGGTCATCCTCTCGTCAATCCGCGACACTGATGCGGTGGCTCGATACGGTGGCGACGAGTTTGTAATCGTTCTTCCGGACACCGGAATTGATTTGGCTGGAACAGTTGCTGAACGCATTCGCGAAAAAATTGCCAATCACTTCTTCACTGCTGGTCGCAATCTGAAATTGTCCCTGACTGCGAGTTTCGGCGTCGCGGCTTTTCCCGAACACGCTTCGTCGCCGCAGCAATTAATCGCCTGCGCCGACACCGCGATGTACGAGGCCAAAGCTGCTAACAAAAATTGCGTGCGTTTTGCCCCGCTGCTCAGGCGCGAACAGGACGCGCACAACGAGCTGGCCCTGCCCGGCAGTGTGATGGACGCAGACGAAGGAAAAGTCTTTTCTTGATAGCGGAAAGATTGAAGTTCAGGTATCTTTATTCGTTCGGAGTTGGTCGTAGGTTTTTCGTGGTCAGTTGTAAGTGGTCGATGGCACGAGCTCGCCAGGGTTCGGTCATGCCCCGGCACCGGTTAAGAGTGTTGCCGCTCGCAGCTTTCCATTTTGCCACCCGCCGATGTTACTCGTTTCATAACCGTGGAAGTGACAACAACTAAATGGCTCTTAAATCGATTTTCAGTCTGTTTTCCAGCGATCTAGCAATTGATCTTGGGACAGCCAACACGCTGGTCTATGCGAAGGGCCGCGGCATCGTAGTTTCAGAACCGTCTATCGTCGCCATCAATAAGGTAACGAACCAGGTTGAAGCGGTCGGTCGTGATGCAAAAGATATGCTCGGCCGCACACCTGGGAACATCGTAGCCATCCGGCCAATGAAAGATGGCGTAATCGCGAATTTTGAAGTGACTGAAAAGATGTTGCAGCACTTCATCCGCAAAGCTCATAACGGCAAAACGTGGGTCAGTCCGCGCGTTGTAATCGGCATACCGTCCGAGATTACTCAAGTCGAGCGACGCGCAGTTGAAGATTCGGCTTACCGCGCGAAGGCCTCGGAAGTTTATCTGGTTGAAGAAGCGATGGCCGCCGCAATCGGCGCCGGACTTCCAATCACTGAACCGCACGGCAACATGGTCGTCGATATTGGCGGCGGCACAACCGACATTGCCGTCATTAGTTTGAGCGGTATCGTCTACTCGCGCGCAGTGCGCGTCGCCGGTAACGAAATGGACGAGGCGATCATTTCCTACATCAAGCGCAAATATAACCTGCTGATTGGTGAACGGACTGCGGAAGCGATCAAGATTGAACTGGGTTCGGCGTATCCCCTTGATGAACCATTGTCCTATGAGGTTCGCGGCCGCAACCTCATCGAAGGAATACCAAAAACGATCACCATGAGTGACGAAGAGGTACGCGAGGCGCTAGCCGATTCTGTTTCGACGATTATTAATGCCGTTCGCGTGGCATTGGAACGAACCCCTCCCGAACTTTCTGCCGACATCGTTGAACGTGGCATCGTGCTTACCGGAGGTGGCGCGCTCTTAAAAAACCTCGACAAGCGTCTCTCCATCGAGACTGGACTGCCCGTTTCATTGGCGGACGACCCGCTGGCCTCCGTCGTGCTCGGTACCGGCAAAATGCTGTCAGACTTCGATTTACTGAAACGCGTCAAATGGGAAAATACGATGACCAGCGGCGTATGAGCGCCGTAAATCGTAAATCGTGAATAGCACGAGCAATTGCTGTTTAATAGATATAGCTCGTTAATGTTAACGACCATTTACCATTTGCGATTTACCATTCCCTAGAAAATGGCTGCCACCAGAACACAAAGGGAGATTCGGCAAAAGGCGCCGCTGTGGCTGGTGATGCTGCTAATCGCCAACCTGGTGATCATGGCCGTCGACGCGCGCGACAATGCAACGAAGCAACGCCTGTTTCGAGTCTGGATGCAGGCACTGGCGTCTCCAGTGCAGAGCGCAACTTCACGATCCAGCGCCGCCGGCAGCGGCTTTATTCGCGAGATCATTAATTTTCGAAGTGCGGCCGCCGAAAATACGGAGTTGAAACAAAAGCTTTCGCAAGCTGAAGTGCAATTGCAAAATGCCCGTCAGGCAGCGGATGAAAACCAAAAGCTTAAAGGTCTCCTCAACCTCAAACAACAAACGGGTTACGATCAAGTTGCAGCACATGTCATCGCTCGCGACTCATCAATTTGGTTCAACACGGTGACGATTGATCGCGGCAGCGCCGACGGCATTGCGCTCAACATGCCAGTTGTGACAGGTAGCGGGATCGTTGGCAGAGTCATCGCGCTCAGCCGCTGGACCGCCCAGGTAATGATGGTGACTGACGAAAAAGCTGCCGCCGGCGCCATCGTTGGACAGGTTGGCGGATCAGGCGCGCTCGGTTCCGTTCGCGGACTTGGTGAAAACGGCCTTGTCGAAATGCGATACGTTTCCGGATTGCAACGAGTTGAAGTGGGCGATCACATTCTGACTACCGGACAGGACGGAATCTATCCGGCGGGTTTGAATATCGGAGAGGTCGTCGATGTAAAGCATGGCACGGCAACTCAAGCTCACCAGATCTTCATTAAACCCGGCGCGAACCTGGACCAGTTAAAAGAAGTCGCAGTTTTGCTTTATCATCCGCCGCAACGGCCTGCACCCGATCAGACTTTGCCAAACGTTGAAAAGAAACCGACAGTTGCAAGTGACAAGTGACAAGAAAAGATTTTTCTTCGCTCGTCATTTGTCAACTGTCACTTGTCACCCTTGCAGTAAATGCCTCAAGTAAAGACCGCCGCTGTTCTTGTCCTGGCGATAATTCTGCAGTTGTCATTACGCGCGGTTTGGCCGCCACTTTCTTATATTGACTTTCCCCTGATAGTGGTCGTTTATATCGCTTTGCAGCGTCACGCGTGGCAGGCGCTGTTTGTTGCCACAATTGCGGGCCTTGCTGTGGATGCCGCAAGCGGCGGATTAATCGGCGCCGGCGGTTTCTCAAAAACATTAACCGCCTATTTCATTTACTTTGCTGCCACCCGAATCAACCTTGAAAATACGTTGCTGCGCATTCCCGTTTTGGCTGCGGCAAGCCTGATCGATTCGGCGATTTATGTTTTTTGGCACCGGTCGCTCGGTTACCCACCGTCGGTGCCTTTTGTGCAGACGATGTCGTACCGTTTGATTGCCACCACCGTAGTTGGAACTTTTGTACTTTACCTTTTGGATTCGTTGTACTCTGATCGCGCGAGGCAGCGTCGCAGTTTTGCCTCTCGTCGCAAAGGCGCGCGGCGCAGCACTGGAGCGCTTCGCGGAAGATAAGTTAGAAGTGACAGGTGACAGGTAACAAGCAGAAAACATCGTTCGTCGCAATGTGTGCTCATAAGGAATTGAATGAAACTGTCGGGCCGGTGGTCGCGGGTTGTCATACTTGTCACCTGTCACTTGTCACTTGTCACTGATTTCTTGTCATTAGCATTATGAAATTCGAAGACTCGGCACAAAACCTGCGCAGCCGCATCTGGCTAATCCAGATCGTGGTTGTTCTCGTGCTAATGTTGCTCGGCGTCCGGCTCTACTACGTGCAATTGGTTCGCGGCCAGTACTACGGCGAGATAGCGCAAAATCAACGCATTCGCTTGCTGCCGATCCCGGCGCCGCGTGGTGTTATTTTCGATCGCGACGGTCAGCCGCTGGTCGATTCGCGTCCTACCTATAACGTCATACTTTCACGCGAAGATTTGCGCGGCCGCAACCTGCTGACTCTCGTTGGTCCACTCAGTGACGCTCTCGGCGTCGATCACGACATATTGAAGGATCGATTTGAGCAGATCAGTTTGCA
>DATENN010000127.1:0-5388 GCA_035275045.1 Pyrinomonadaceae bacterium | reverse complement strand
CGGTTAGTACTTCGACCCGGTTGCACGTCGAAACAATCAGGCCTTCGCGAACGAGGTCGCCATCAACCAATGTACGCAGACCGGCGGCGCACGCTTCATCCGGCAGCGCCAGTAACTCGCGCACGGCGAGTGGCGTTGATTTGTGATTTACTCCGACGAGAACGATTGACATGTGCGGATCAGGCTGAGCTTTGTGCTCTCATCTAGCCGAAAACGTGATAGCCCCCCATCAAGCGGGCGCCAAAGAATGTACACAGCACTAAGCCAAAGCCGGCCACGCCTATCCATGCGGCGCGGCGTCCTCTCCAACTGGCACTGGAGCGATAAAGAATCAAACCTACATAAAGCAGCCAGGTGATCGCTGCAAAGATCTCTTTAGGGTCATTGTGCCACAAACGGCCGTCGCGCGACGACGCCCAAAGCATGCCGGTGGCGATTCCCACCGTCAAAAAAGTGAGACCGACAGCAGTTGAACTGCTCGCGATTTCATTCACTGTAGTCAAAGACGGCAGGCGATGAAAAATAGTGCCAAAAGCTTTTAGTTTTAAAGCTCGCTCCTGCAACAAGTACATCACGCTAGCGACAAACACTACGAAGAAAGCTGCATAGGCAAAGAACAGCAGCGTCGTATGCACCGGAAACATCCAGGCATCCCGGACTGCTACAGAGGTCGGTGCATTGTCGTCATGCGGCCGCGTCACCGCCGCTATGAACACAAGCAGCGAGACCAAGGGCAGAATAAAGACGCCAAGCGGCCGGGCGCGATAGCGATATAAAATGAACGAGTAGCTCGCGACCAACGTCCAGGCGAGAAACGACAGCGTCTCGCGCAAATAGAAAAGCGGATAGTGGCCATCGATTATCCAATCAATACCCAGAACGACGGTGTGCAATAAAAACCCAGTGCCTAAAGCAAATTCCGAGACACGCTGCAACGCGCGGCGTTTGTTGATAAACGCGAGCACGGCGTGAATCGCGGCGACGACATAAGCGGCCAGGACGGCCAGCAACAGGGATCTCATTGCTTATCAGGCGAGCGCAACGATTTTAGTTGACGACGGGCCCACCAGCAAGCATTGTCCCCGTCCATGGCGAACGTTATGCTGAAAGCCAACATCGTAGCCATACTTCGCGCCTGCTACTTCGAAAAATTGGAATATCGAACGTGAGACCGAATCGCTCGATCGGACTTTTGCTAGTCTTGCTTTGCGCCGGTGCTGTCGCCGTGGTTTACGGCGGGCAGACACCGCGACGCCCGCGCGCGAAACCAACGCCACAGGCGCAGAAGCCAGCTCAACCTGCGCCCCCGCCGGCAACACCAGGTGCGGAACCGGCCATTGAGACGGTGAAGGTCGATACCAATCTCGTCACTGTTCCCGTGGTAGTCACGGACGCCGATGCGAAGAACGTAGCAAAGCTTCGACAGGAAGATTTTATAGTTGCCGAGGATGGCAAGCCGCAACAGATCGCATTGTTCGCGACCACGCGATTGCCTGTCAGCGTAGTTTTACTAATCGATACGAGTGCGAGTACGAGGGACAAGCTGACCGTTATCCAGGCAGCGGCGATTGCCTTTGTAGAAAAACTCGAACCGGGTGATCACGTAAAAGTGATTTCATTCGACAGCCACGTCAGTGAACTAAGTCCTTTTTCCAACGATCGTGCTGTGCTGAGGGCCGCCATTAATAAAACAGCGCCGGGTCAGGGAACCAAGCTCTACGACGCCGTTGAACTGGCGCTCGCCAAACTTAGAAAGTTGGATGGTCGCAAGGCGATCGTGATGTTTACAGACGGGGTTGACTGGCGCAGCGATGAAGCATCCGATTACACCACGCTGCGTTACCTTGACGAGGAAGGCGTGACGTTTTATCCGATCCGTTATGACACTCGCGCAATGAGCGAAGCCATCCTGCGCAATGCTGACGAAGACTCGCCACGCCTGCCTACGATCGATGTTATTCGCAAAGGCGAGGGCGGGTCGACCGAACCAACGTTTCCCACCGACGATCCGGACGAACAGCCGCCCGCGGCGCCACCTCCCGCGACTGGACCGTTGGGCCTGCCCAGGGCGCGTGACATTCTGAGAGGCTCGCGACGTCGCGAGCCCGGAGATCCTTCGCCTGTGCCGCCCACCACTCCAGCGCCGCCAACACCGGGCGCCGGTAAGAAGGCAGAACCGAAAGGCGAAAGACGTGGCCGCCACGGCAAAGATCCGGTCAATGAAATGCTCGATCGGATGTATTCAGTCGCAGACAAATACTTGAATGACCTGGCAAACAACTCTGGCGGAATCGTCTTGCGGGTCGATGATCTGGCGACGCTTCCTGATGCCTTCGCGCAGGTCGCCGCCGAGCTTCAATTGCAGTACGTGCTTGGTTACTATCCGACCAACAAATCTCACGACGGCGAGTACAGGAACATCAGCATCACCATCCCCAATCGCCAGTTGACTATTCGTGCGCGTCCCGGTTATCGCGCTCCTTGAGCCGGCGCCCAGCCGACTTGCTTAAGATTGCAGCCAGGGAAGGGAACCCGCCCCCCGCAGAGCTCTACTTAGCCGACATGCAGTTAGGAAGGCAGCCTGCCCGCGCTTCTTCTAAATATTAGAGTTTCAACTGGAACAACTGCAGCCTGCCCTAACAGAACGCTTTCTTGTTTGGCAACGTCACTCGTGCTAGTTTTCACCGCTTAACTGGCACAGACTTGGTCTGTGCTATTTAATCCCGGATTAGAATTTCTGTCATTTCTTGCATCAACGGATATGCCTGACGCGTTACCTAACCGAAACGAAGCCTGGGAATTGTTGTGTGAATACACTGAAGGCGAGAGCTTGCGCAAACACGCGCTGGCGGTCGAAGCAGCCATGCGCGCCTGTGTGAAACGATACGGCGATGAAAGCGATAACGAAGACGAGTGGGGATTGGTCGGGTTACTGCACGACTTTGATTACGAAAAATTTCCTTCCGCTGAACAGCATCCGTTCACCGGCGCTAATATCCTGTGTGGCCGCGGTTATTCAGAACGATTTATTCGTGCAATCATGGGCCATGCGACTTATACAGGTGTGCCGCGGGACACTGCGATGGCCCGCGCCCTGTTTGCGACCGACGAGCTTTGCGGTTTTCTCGTGGCGTGCGCGTTGGTGCGGCCGACGAAGAGCCTCGATGATCTCGAAGTATCATCAGTCAAAAAGAAATTGAAAGATAAAGCGTTCGCCCGGTCTGTAAATCGCGATGACATAAAGCAGGGAATTGCTGAGCTGGGCGTCGATATGGACCAGCACATCCGCTTTGTGATTGATGCGCTACGGCCAGTCCAGGAGCAAATCGGTTTGCAGCGCGTGTAACACTTCGCCGCCTTGCAAGCAGAATTTAGCGCACGCTGACCGGTGATTGCTGACGCGGTTGATTGATTCGCGAACGAGAGGTCAGAATTGACGCCACTACGAATGCAGCGACGATCAAGAGCAGCGAAATGAGTGTGGTCAGCGTGGCTTGCAACTTGCGCCGGCGCGCCGTATGGCGGTAGACGAACATTGAAGCTGCGAATGTAGCCACCAGCGGCAACAGCAGCGTCGACAGTACAGCGAGACCGGGCTTCGCCAGCGGCTCGAGAGAAGAAAAGAAAAACAGGATGATTGCGATGGCACCGCCCGCGCCGATGATAGCGGCTATTATCGCGCTGAGAATTACGAGCTTGATTCGCATCGATTGATTTGATCGCGTCGGCGTCCGGCTAAGTACAGTCCTAAATAACCGGCCAGGGCGCAACCAATTGGACCACGGCGCGCAAGAATATCACAGCATCAACCTATGGTAACCAGAAGCGCTCTGCTCTATTTGTCCCAACAAGAGGGTCTCAAAGAATTTGCTGCGCGTTTTCGTCCGTTTAAGCGTCTCACCACGCGTTTCGTGGCCGGCGAGAACATCGATGAAGCGGTCGCCGCCATTCGCGAACTAAACGCGGAACGGTGTTCGGCCTCGTTCGATCACTTGAACGAGTCGGTGGCCAATGCGGCTGAGGCTGAAGCTGAAGTCCGCGAATACCTGCGAATTCTCGAACAGATTGAGCAGACGGCGATCAATTCAAACGTTTCGATCAAGTTGACGCAATTTGGTCTCGAGCTCGACACCGAACTCGCCTACAAAAATGCTCGAGCCGTAGTCGAAGACGCCGCGCGGCGCGGAAATTTTGTACGCGTCGACATGGAAGGCTCGACCGTCACGCAGAAGACGATCGACATTTTCAAACGATTGCGCGCAGAGTTCGACTTGAATGACGTCGGCATTGTCTTGCAGTCATACTTGCGGCGCACCTACGACGATGCGCAGCAGTTGTTGAAGTTGCCGGCGCGGATTCGCATTTGTAAGGGCGCGTACAACGAACCGCCGGAGGTGGCATTTCCGGACAAGAAAGATACGGACGCGAATTATGTGCGGGTTATGCAGTTGTTGCTGGCCAGTGGCGTCTATCACGGCATCGCGACGCATGATCCGAAAATGATCGATGCGACCGTTGCGTTTGCGCAGCAACAGGGAATTGCGAAAGAGGCGTTTGAGTTTCAGATGCTGTATGGCATCAGGCGAGATTTACAGCGCCAGCTCGCGAAGGACGGATATAACATGCGAGTTTATGTGCCGTATGGTAAACACTGGTATCCTTATTTTATGCGACGCCTCGCTGAACGTCCGGCAAATATTTGGTTCGTAATGAAGAACATGGTTAAAGGATGAACCTTTGCTTTCTAGTTTGTACTTGGTGCTTTGAACTTAGTACTTCGTACTTAGTACTTTGTACTTAGTACCTTTGTGCTTTGTGCTTTGTGCTTACAAAGTACCAAGCACTAAGTACAAAGGACGAAGTACTAAGTTCAAAGCACGAAGTACTATGCTCTAAGGATAAATTACAACCCCAGCGTAACGGATTCAATGGACAAGATTCTGTGGATTTTGTGGTCGGTACTCGGCGCGATTTTGATCGTGGCGGAAATCTTCACCTCGGGATTCGTATTGCTTTGGTTTGGGATTGGGGCCCTGGCTGCGGCTCTCGCTGGAATCATCGGCATCAACAACCTCGGAATTCAATTCCTGATTTTTGCGGGCGTATCTATGGGTCTAACGGTCGCCTCGCGCACAATCTTTCTCAACTATTTTTCTCGCGAACACAGCGGCGATTCGTTGCGTAGCGGTGTTGATTCTTTACCGGGCAAGATCGGAACAGTCGTTTCCTCAAGTCGCGGAGCGATGCAGGAAGGCGCTGTTAAAGTTTTCGGTTCGACATGGACCGCATATCCGGCAGAAGGTGAAACAGCATTGGAAGCCGGCGAGCGCGTGCGCGTTGAAAGCGTGGAAGGCGCCTCGATCTACGTTCGCAGAATCGATGAAGGAG
>DATENN010000126.1:0-2041 GCA_035275045.1 Pyrinomonadaceae bacterium | reverse complement strand
CAAGTTGGATCAGGGGGCCATCGATCGGGTTCGCGATGAAGCATGGCCGCGAGTTGAGAATGCAGACGAATTACACGATGCGCTGGTGGAACTCGGTTTCGTTACTGAGCTCGAGGGCGCGGAGTGGCAACAGTTTCTGACGGAACTACAAAAGGATCGCCGGGCGGCCGTCTTTCATGTGCGGACACAAGGCGAAACGTCCCCAGGCGCTCCCAACCTCTGGATTGCTGCTGAACGTTTGCCACAATTCACCTCCATATACGGCTCGCTAAATCTTCAACCGCCGATCAAAGCGCCCGACAGCTTTACGAAAGAGTGGACTGCCGAAGAAGCGATGGTCGAATTACTTCGCGGACGGCTGGAGGGCCTTGGCCCGGTCACTGTGCCTCAGGTCGCGGCGTCGTTCGGTTTACCTGAGCGCGATATCGAATCGGGTTTACTAAAACTTGAAGCCGAAGGTTTTGTCATTCGCGGCAAATTCACACCCGGCACGACTGAGACCGAGTGGTGCGCGCGACGCTTACTCGCTCGCATTCATAGTTACACTTTGAACCGCCTGCGACAGGAAATCGAACCAGTCGCAACCGCAGATTTCATTCGCTTTTTGTTAGCCTGGCAGAAGGTCGCGCCCGATCACCAAATGGAAGGACCAGAAAGTGTGCGCGCGATCGTTGAACAGCTCGAAGGATTCGAAGCGCCCGCCGCTGCCTGGGAAGGTGAGCTGTTGCCGGCGCGTTTGACCGAATACGATCCGGCGTGGCTGGATGCTTTGTGCTTGTCCGGCGAAGTGGTGTGGGCCAGATTGACGCCACCGACAAACAGCAGCCGAACCGCAGATGAAAATGGAGTAGAAAAAGCCCGCGGCACCGCGCCAGTGCGCAACACTCCGATCGCGTTGTTGCGACGAAAGAATTTCGCGACCTGGAGTTCAGTGTTCCCCTCGCCCTCAGTTAACGAGATCGATCTTTCGACGACCACGCACACAGTCTACGAGTATCTCGCAACGCGGGGCGCCTCGTTCTTTACCGATATTGTTGAAGGCGCGAAACTCTTGCGCAGCCAGGTTGAAGAAGCGCTGGGAGAACTAGTGGCGTTTGGTTTGGTTAATTCGGACAGTTTTGCCGGGTTGCGTGCGTTGCTGACGCCGGGAAGTAAGAAAACAAATGCCGCCGCGCGGCGGAAACATCGGCAACCGGTTTATGACATGGCGAGCGCGGGTCGCTGGTCCATCCTGCGCCGCGATACAGTCTCGAACGTTTCGAACGCAACCGCGCGACACAGTTTCAACGAAACATTGCCACCTGACACCGTTGAAGCAGTTGCACGCATTCTGCTGCAACGTTATGGCGTGGTATTCAAACGTCTGTTGGAACGTGAAGGCATCAACGTACCCTGGCGCGTGTTGTTGCGCATGTATCACCGGCTGGAAGCACGTGGCGAGATTCGTGGCGGGCGCTTTGTTGCCGGTATTTCAGGCGAACAATTCGCGCTGCCTGAAGCGGTGGGAATGCTGCGTGCCATTCGCCGCAGTGGGCGAACGTCAGAAGAGTTGTTCCGCGGCGCACATCCATTGATGACTGATACGGGAAGTCAATTGGAAGGCGGTGCGACAGAATCGCTGATCTCGATCAGCGCGGCCGATCCTCTAAATTTAGTGGGCATCATTACCCCGGGCGGTCGCGTCACGGCCCACACTTCAAATCGCATTCTGTATCGCAATGGCGAGCCGGTAACGGTTTTAGAGTCGGGCGACACGCGTTTTCTGGTTGAGCTAAGCCGCGCGATGGAATGGAAAGCGAAGGCTGCGTTAGTGCGAAAAGCTACGCCACCGGAATTGAGATCTTACTTACGGCGGCCGGCGTAGATTCAAGTTCAAATTAGAGGTTTCAAAATTGAGACGTGAAGTGTGGACTTTGAAGCTCTAAATTTTGAACTTTGAAGTTCATCAGATCGGGCTCAGCATTACAATCTCCGCTCGTTCCCGCGCATTATCTAAAAACGCGTCCGTGTCGGATTCGATTTTTGCTTCGGTCAGCGTTTT
>DATENN010000125.1:0-9603 GCA_035275045.1 Pyrinomonadaceae bacterium | reverse complement strand
CGTTGAACATCTCTCGGTCGGACAACAACAACGCGTCGAGTTGCTGAAAGCGCTGTATCGACACGCGCGCGTCCTGATTCTAGACGAGCCAACAGCAGTCCTGACACCGCAGGAGGTTGACGAATTTTTCGCGATCCTGCGCAGCATGCGCCAGCAGGGCAAAACAGTCATCATCATCACCCATAAGTTGTCGGAAGTGCTGGCTATCTCTGATGAAGTTACCGTCATGCGCGACGGCAAAGTCGTCGGCAGCTTGCAAACTAAAAATACGAATGCCGCTGAACTTGCGCGTCTTATGGTGGGAAGAGAAGTGTTGCTGCGCGTTGAAAAGCCAGACGCAAAGGTTGGCAACAACCAACTCACCGTAACGAACCTTTCGGTCACGAGCGCTGATAGCACGAAACGCGTTAAAGACGTTTCGTTCGAAGTTAATAAGGGCGAGATACTGGGAATTGCGGGCGTCGAAGGCAACGGACAAACGGAGTTGATAGAAGCGCTTGCCGGTCTGGTTCCGGCTGCTTTAATGAGCGGAAAAATCACGTTGGAAGGCCGTGACATTACGCGACTCGATGCTCGGCGCCGGCGCGAGCAGGGAATCGCGCACATCCCTGAGGATCGTCACCGGCGTGGCTTGTTGCTCGATTTTAGTCTCGCAGAAAACTCAATTCTGGGCGTGCATTATCGCGAACCAGTGGCCGCGGCCGGCGGCTTCCTCAGTAGCACCGCGATTAGAAAACGAGCCGACGAAATTATCGAAGGCTTTGACGTGCGCCCTCCGAATCAGGATTTGCCTGCCCGCGCACTGTCCGGCGGGAATCAGCAGAAACTGATCATTGGGCGCGAGTTTGACTTGCATCCGAAGTTGTTGCTGGTATCTCAACCAACTCGAGGTGTCGACATCGGCGCCATCGAATTCATTCATCGCAAACTGGTGGCATTACGTGATGCAGGCTGTGCGGTGCTACTGGTGTCGGCCGAATTAGAAGAGGTGACGGCGCTCGCCGATAGGCTTCTGATAATTCATGAAGGCCGCATCGTGGGCAACGTAGATCCGAAAGTGGCAACAATTGAAGAGATTGGATTGTTGATGACGCGAGGTCATTAAAAAACTGGTCTTCGGTCTTTGGGTTTTGGTCTTTGTTTTTGTTTAGCGCGGATGGCGCTAAACAATCAAAAGCGACCGGCGAAAACCAAAGACCAAAAACCAAAGACCAAAAACGAAAAAGATGAAACTTCTTCGCGAACTCATGTTTCCCGTGATCGCCGTGCTGGCCGCCTTCATCATCGGCGGCATCATGGTGCTGATCATTGGTGATAATCCGTTTGTCGCTTACAAGCTATTGCTCGGCAGCGCCCTCTCGTGGCCGGATGGCATCGGCTATACGCTTTTCTATGCGACGCCGTTGATCTTTACGGGACTGGCAGTTCTGGTGGCGTTTCGTTGCGGTTTGCTGAACATTGGTGCCGAAGGTCAATTGTATGTCGCCGCGTTTGCCACTGCGTGGGTCGGTATCACGCTCGCACAAAAATCCGCCTGGCTATTGTTGCCCTTGTGCTTTCTTGCAGCAATTTTGGCCGGCGGTGTTTGGGGCGCCATTCCCGGAATTTTGAAAGCTCGCTTTGGTTCGCATGAAGTAATCAATACCATCATGTTGAACTTCATTGCAGTCGCCCTCGTCAGCTACTTCACTCAATATCATTACAAGATGCCCGGCGATCCGATCATGCAGACTTACGAAATCGGTTGGGGCGCGCATATCGCCCGCATCGGCAAGATACTGCCGGGATTTCCGGAACGAATTCCACTTAACCTCGCCTTCATTCTGGCGCTCGTTTGTTGTGTGCTGGTTTACCTGTTCCTATGGCGCACCAAGTGGGGGTATGAGTTGCGCGCGACTGGTTCGAATCCGACCGCGGCCGAGTACGGTGGCATCTCGATTCGCAAACAGATCATTATCGCTATGACGATTTCCGGTTCGTTGGCAGGCATGGTTGGGATTAACGAAGTGCTCGGTTATCGCTATCGTTACTATGATGGATTTTCCGCCAGCTACGGCTTTACCGGAATCGCCGTCGCATTGTTAGGGCGCAATCATCCCGTCGGGGTGCTGTTGTCGGCGATTCTTTTTGGCATGCTGATTCGCGGCGGAATTTTCGTTGATGCCTTTACAAATAATGTGACCAAGGACCTCGTTGATGTGCTGCAGGGCATCGTAATTCTCTTCGTTGCCGCCGAAGCGCTGTTTCGTGGTCCATTCAGCAGATGGGGCTTGCTCAAACGTTCCAAGGTGTAACCAAATGAAAGACCTATTCACCATAGCTTTAGTTTGGTCGACGGTGCGGCTTGCCACACCTTTAATATTAGCTGCCCTTGGTGGTTTGTTTTCCGAGCGGTCCGGCATTATCAACATCGCGCTGGAAGGAAAGATGTTGGCGGGCGCATTCACCGCTGCGGCAGTCACTTATGCCGCTGATACCCACATGCACTTTGGCGCGGCCAGTCCCTGGGTGGGGTTACTCGCGGGTATGGGCGCCGGCATTCTGATTGCCGCAATCTATGCAATCGTCTGCATCAAGTACAAAGCGGATCAAGTTGTCAGCGGCACGGCTATCAACATCCTAATGGTGGGTGTTCCGGGATTTTTAAGTGGCGCGTTCTTTTTGTCCTCCGGCTCTACTCCGCAAATTCCCAAAGAGCATTTGATTCCCTGGGCGCCTATCTTTATTGCTTTCGCTATGGTGCCGATTGCCTGGTACGTGTTGTATCGCACTCCGTTTGGATTGCGCTTGCGTTCGGTTGGCGAGAACCCGGAAGCGGCCGATGCTGCGGGTGTCAGCGTCAGCCGGATTCGTTATTCAGGAGTGTTGATTGCCGGAGCGCTGGCAGGCATCGGTGGTGCGTATCTTTCTATTGGCCAGTCATCTTTGTTTACTCGAAACATGACTTCCGGCCGCGGCTTTATCGCGCTGGCCGCGTTAATTTTTGGAAAGTGGCGGCCGGTGCAGACGCTGCTCGCATGTTTGCTTTTTGGTTTTACGGAAGCCGTTTCAATCCAAATGCAGGGCGCGATCAAGTTGCCGGCCTTCTTTGCAACCATCTTGCGACAGTCGCCGGGTGACGACATTCCAATTCAATTTATTCAGATGGTGCCCTACCTTTTGACAATCATCGTGCTGGCGGGCTTTATCGGTTCGTCGCGGCCGCCGCGCGCGCTGGGCATCCCGTATCAGAAGGAGAAGTGAGGGCAGGTCGGAGGTCAGAGGTCGGGGGTCAGAAGTCAGAGGTCGGAGGTCGGAGATCAGAGGTCAGAGGTACGCTCGGCTTCCTGCGAAGTGCAATAAAGCCGAATGCCTGTCATCAAGAATTGCATACGATTGGTTACGCTACTTCTGACCTCTGACTTCTGACCTCTGACTTCTGACTTCTGTTGCCTCGCTGCGTTCGCACAATGTCGGAAACGGCCACAACTGATCTGTATGCCCGTGCGGAACGCGCTGCGAATCTCATTCGCTCGCGCGCGCCGCGAGAATGTCGCATCGGTTTGGTATTGGGAAGCGGGCTTGGCGGTTTCGCAGGTGAGTTTTCTGACTCCGTTGCAATTCCTTATCAGGAGATTCCCGGGTTCGCTTCGTCAACGGCGCAAGGGCACGCCGGCCGTTTAGTCGTCGGCAAGGTTGGAGATAACAACGTCGTTGCCATGCAAGGACGCGTTCACTTTTATGAAGGGTATTCCCTTGAGCAGGTGACCTTTCCAATACGGGCCCTAAAGCTGATAGGCGTCGACACCTTGATTCTGACCAATGCATCAGGCGGGGTGAACGTGCAGCTAAGCCAGGGTGCGTTGATGGTCATCAGCGATCACTTGAACCTGATGGGAGTAAATCCTTTGCGCGGCCCTAATGATGATCGTTTCGGACCGCGTTTTCCGGACATGACCGACGTTTATTCTCGCGAGCTTCAGGAATTAGCAATCGACGAAGCCCGCGAGTTGCAAGTTCCATTGCGGCGCGGGGTTTACGCGGCGTTGGCTGGTCCAAGTTATGAAACCCCGGCTGAGATTCACATGCTGCGCGCCTTCGGTGCCGATGCAGTTGGCATGAGCACCGTGCCGGAAGCGATTGTGGCGCGGCAGTCCGGCATGAAGGTGTTGGGTATTTCATGCATTACGAATATGGCAGCGGGCATTAGCGAACAACCAATCAATCATCAGGAAGTCATGGAAACGGGCGAACGCGTGCGCGAAAAGTTTGCGCAGTTATTGAGAAGAATTATTTCAAGGTTGTAGCCGATGTAGCACAGACTGTGGGAGTTGTGGCACAGACTTTAGTCTAGGTTCGAGTTGTAGCACAGACTTTAGTCTGTGACGATTTCACAAAGTCGCTTGCAATAAAAACCGAGACACAGACTAAAGTCTGTGTCACAACAAACCGAACACAGACTAAAGTCTGTGTCACAACAAACCGAAACACAGACTGCAAGTCTGTGCCACAACAAACCGAAACACAGACTGCAAGTCTGTGTCACAACAAACCGGTGAGTTTAATTATTGGCATCTCAGGCGGGACGGGCTCGGGTAAAACAACCGTCGCTAATCGAATTCTCGAGGCAGTGCCCGCGAGCGAAGTTGTCTTCATTCAACAGGATTCGTATTACCGAAACCTGAAAGACCTGCCGCTCGACTACCATCAGGTCGCAAATTTTGATCACCCCGATGCGTTGGACAACGACCTGTTGGTTAATCACGTGCGGAGGCTTCGGGCCGGTGAGCCAATCGAATTACCAATTTACGATTTCCGCACGCATACCCGGCTCAACGAAACGCAGCCGATTCAATCCAAGCCGATCGTGATCGTCGAAGGAATCTTGATTTTCGCTGAGCCGCGACTGCTGGAACAATTCGATATTAAAGTTTTCGTTGACACGCCCGATGATATTCGCTTCATTCGCCGGTTGCGCCGAGACATTGCCGAACGCGGGCGCACGTTGGAATCGGTTATCGACCAATACATCGAAACGGTTCGACCAATGCACATACAATTCGTCGAAACGTCAAAACGTTATGCTGACGTCATTATCCCGGAAGGTGGACATAATTTAGTGAGTATTGATCTGTTAAGTGGAAAAATTCGCGAGAGGTTGGCAGGCGCCTTGACCTCGGTCGGAGGTCAATCTTGAGCGACGAAAGTTTGCAGGAGCTGATCGAGATAGCAAAAGCCGCGCGGCTCCATTCAGTCGCGCCTTTTTCAAATTTCCTGGTGGGCGCGGCAGTACGTACCACAGCGGGAAACGTTTATACCGGTTGCAATGTAGAGAGTGCCAGCTATGGACTGACCGTTTGCGGCGAGCGGGTCGCAATCTGGAAAGCGCTGTCAGAAGGCGAGCGCGATTTTAGCGAACTGGCGATTGTGGCTGATACGGATTCCTTGACGCCGCCTTGCGGGACCTGCCGGCAGATCATTTGGGAGTTTTGCAAAAACGCCAAACTGGTGCTCTCTAACCTTGAAGGTAAAACCCAGGAATGTTCAATCAAGGAATTGCTGCCGCGGGCATTCGACGCACGCTTTTTGAGTGGAGCGCGAAAAGAATCCTGATACACAATTCATATCACCCATCATGATCAAAGCTTTAATGAATTCATCTCTGCTGTTGCTGATTTTATTTACCGGCGTGCTTTCCGTTGCTGCTCAACGCAGAGGGGGAACTATGAAACGTGCGGATCTCCTCGTCGTTGGGGGCACGATTGTAACCATGGATGGGCCGCGCCACATCATTTCAAACGGTGGAATTGCGATACGGGATGGGCGCATTGTTGCCGTCGGATCGCGCCGCGATATTATGGGCCGCTTTAGCGCGCCCGAAGTTATTAATGCCGCGGGCAAGCTCGTTATACCGGGCTTGATCAATGGACATACACATATTCCAATGACGCTGTTTAGAGGGCTCGCTGATGATCTCGATCTGCAGGAATGGTTAACGAAATACATTTTTCCTGCCGAAGCAAAGAACGTTACGGAAGAGTTCGTGCGGGTAGGAACGCGACTCGGTTTGGCAGAAATGATTCGCGGCGGCACCACCACCTACTGCGATATGTATTACTTCGAGGATGCGATCGCGGATGAAACAGCGAAAGCCGGCGTGCGTGGCGTTCTCGGTGAAACCGTTATTGATTTTCCGGTTGCAGACAATAAGACCAACGCTGAAGCAATGGCGTACGTGGCAAAGTTTGTGGCCCATTGGAAAGGTCACGACCTAATTGTGCCGGCCATTGCTCCGCACGCGCCTTACACAGTTTCGGAAGAACACTTGCGGGCCGCTCGTGCATTTTCCGACAGCACGGGCGCACCCATTGTCACTCATATTTCTGAAACTAAACGCGAAGTCGATGACAGCGTAAAAGCCAAAGGCGCAAGTCCGGTAGATTACCTGGCGCGAATAAATTTTCTTAGCAACAAGGTTATTGCGGCGCACATGGTTTGGCCCAGCGAAGAAGAGCTTCAGGTTCTGAAACGAATCGGCGTGGGAATTGTGCATAACCCACAGTCAAACATGAAACTCGCCTCGGGTGTGGCGCCCGTTCCTACTATGTTGAAAAGAGACATGTTAGTCGGACTTGGCACAGACGGCGCGGCGTCAAACAACGACTTAAATATGTGGGAGGAAATGGACACCGCCGCCAAACTACACAAGGTATTTTCGGGCGATCCAAAGGTCTTGTCCGCCGAAGAAGCCTTTTCTCTGGCCACGATTCGCGGGGCCCAGGCATTGCACCTTGGAAACGAAATAGGATCGCTTGAGCAGGGAAAGCGAGCTGATCTCGTAATCGTCGAACGCGATTCGCTAAATCAAATTCCGCTTTACAACGTCTATTCAGACCTGGTCTATGCCACCAAAGCGAACGACGTGCAGACGGTAATTATCAACGGCCGGGTGGTAATGCGCGATCGCCGCCTGTTAACCCTGAACGAGGCCACAATTAAAGAGGACGCGCGCATTTTTCGAGAAAAGATCGCGAAAAGTCTTAGTGGCTCCGTTACTACTCGTTAAGGTGGTCTACTCGATTGTTGTGCTTCTGTTGTGATTGCGCATGCGCCCTCAAAAGCGCAACTCGCGGCTTGCCATACGAGACTATTTGAATATAATACCCGCGCAAATCTTGATGGACTGGTAAGCGAGCTAATAGGCTCGCTTTCGCATTTATAATTCAGGAGTTAATAAGTGAAGCAGCCGATACCCCTCGTTCGCCGCGCTCTGCGTATTCTACAAATCCTATTCGTTGTTCTCGTTACTGCCGGTATCCTACAAGCGCAATCGGTTGATGCCGCCAAGTCCGCCGAGGTGGACCAGGGACGCATTGAACGTGCGCGCGCGTTGATGGCCGCACACCAGCTGGACACTGCGGCCGCGGAACTTGAAGCCGTGCGTGCGGCGACCAGGGAAAGCGCGCTGCGCGATGTCAGTTCTGTAATGCTGATGAATGTCTATCTGGAAGAAGGGAATTACACGCGCGCAGAAGCATTGTTGGAAGAGAGCTACGGTTCCGATGATGCAAATCGAAGCGAGGACTCATTGCGCTGTTACTTTGCGCTGGCCGGTCAGGCGATCAACGGCGCGCGCAGTCATCTTTCGCGTTATCGCACTTTCGGGATCAACATTTCCGATGGCAACCTGCAACCCGAAGCGGCAAAAGACTTAGATCGGCTGCGTTCGTTCATCGAACGCATGGTGGCCCACGCAAAGACCATTTCAAATACTCGCAAGGCGTACGATTCATTATCGTTGCTCGAGGACGTGCTTGGTTTGCGGTTAGCCTTAGCGAAAGACAGCGACGAGCAGACCAAGTGGTCCGCAGAATACGCGAGCGTCAGAGAGACGCTGGCGTCTTCACAAACTCAGGTTGCCTCGCTTGGCGCCGTTCCGGTTTTGCCGTCGAGCAAGCAATCACCTTCGCTGGAACGGCAGCATGCCACGGCGCCTGAGCCTCAAATCCAAAATGCGCCCGTTGAATTGAAAGCAACCTCTACGACCGAAACATCTGTTTCCGGAATAAACGTGGGCGTCGCACCGGAACCCGCAAAGATTCAGAACCGGGGCTCGCTCAACGCGAGCGCCGTCAAGCGAGTGTTGCCTCAATACCCGCCCGTTGCCAGACAGATGGGAATGGCCGGAATGGTCCGCGTATATGTCGTGTTCGATGAAAGTGGAAAAGTGATCGACATCCCGAAATCTGAAGGTCCCACGCTGTTACGCACCGCCGCAGAGAATGCCGCGCGCCATTGGCTGTTTGGCCCGACGAACAACGGACAAGCTGCGCGAGTCAGCGGTTACATCGACTTTAACTTCACACTTTAAGAGCTGGAACGCGAGCTATCCCTCACCAGCACAAGCCTTTACCTAAAGTTGACTTAAAAGTAAGGATTGGGTACACTTCGCTGCGTTCAGAAATATGAAGATATCAGCCCAGGAAGAATACGGATTGCGCTGTCTGTTGCAGTTGGCGCGCGCTGATGAGCAAGGCCAATCGTTGACTCTTTCGCAAATTGCCGGCCTCGAGGGTATTTCGGTTGCGAATGCCGGCAAGCTGATGTGGATTTTGAACAAGGCCGGTTTGGTCCAATCGCAGCGTGGCACGAAGGGCGGTTACCGGTTGGCACGATCCGCCGGCGACATTCGCCTAAACGAAGTCATCAGTGTTTTGGACGACGAAACTGTTGAGACGCACTGCAAAAGCTATACGGGCGTTTTGAATTCTTGTGTGCATACCGGCGACTGCGGCATTAGACCGGTAATCGTCGAGCTCCATCAAATTGTCGATGACGCGCTTTCGGATATCACCTTGTCGCAACTGTTGGGTACCGAAGCGAACGTTGATGCCGTGTTGCACCAGATTCAAAATAGCAAGCATAAGATCGACAACAATAGTTTGCAGGCGTGAAATTGATACGACGTCATAATTAAATGAGCACAGCAGAACTACTAAGTAAACAGGAATACAAATACGGATTCGTCACGGACATTGAGTCGGACGTAATTCCGCGTGGTCTGTCCGAACACACGATCCGGTTAATCGTCGAGAAGAAGAACGAGCCGGAATGGATGCTTGAGTTTCGCCTCAAGGCATATCGCCAATGGTTGAAAATGGTCGAGCCAAAGCACTGGCCAAACATTTCATACCCAGACATTGATTATCAGGACGTAATTTACTACAGCGCTCCAAAGCAGAAACTCACCAAGGCGAGTTTGGACGAAGTCGATCCGGAGCTGCTGCGCACGTTTGAGAAGCTGGGAATTCCGCTTACCGAACAAAAGCAGTTGGCGGGCGTCGCGGTCGATGCGGTTTTCGATTCAGTGTCTGTGGCGACAACTTATAAGGAAAAGCTGAAGAAGCACGGCGTTATTTTCTGCTCATTCACTGAAGCAATCCGTGACTATCCTGAACTCGTGAAGAAGTATCTCGGGTCAGTTGTTCCGACAAACGACAATTTCTTTGCGGCGCTCAACAGCGCGGTGTTTTCTGACGGCTCTTTCTGTTTCATACCGAAGGGTGTCCGTTGTCCAATGGAGTTGTCCACGTATTTTCGAATTAACAATTCCGAATCGGGACA
>DATENN010000124.1:0-4737 GCA_035275045.1 Pyrinomonadaceae bacterium | reverse complement strand
TTGAAAGCCCGAGGCCGGTGCCGACACCCACGGGTTTCGTAGTGAAAAAAGGATCAAAAATTTTCGGCAGGTTCTCTTCCGCGATGCCTTCACCATCGTCGCTAATTACAACCACTATACTGTCGCCGTCGAGGTGAGTTTCGACGGTAACCTTTCCGCTGTCGCCAATCGCCTGAGCCGCGTTGACCAGCAAGTTCATCCACACCTGATTGAGTTGGCTGGCATAACAATCCACGGCCGGCAGATCGCCATAGTTCTTTTGCAGCACAATCAGGCCGCACCCGTAATACCGCGAAAGCAAGCGAATGGTGGAATCAATGCCTGAATTAATATCGACGGTTTTGAACTCGGCTTCATCGAGCCGGGAAAACAGACGCAGGTTCTTTACTACGTCACAAATGCGCTGCGCACCCTCGCGACAATCGGACAGAATCTGATTCAACTCCTGCCTCAGGCTCTCGTAATGAATATCGTTTTTTAGGTTATCCAAAAGCGCGGTTTGTTCCGGTGACAAGTCCAGACTGTCCCAAATATCAAAAAGGGCGTGAAGGTCGTTTAGGTAGCCGGCAAGAATATCCATGTTGCCATAGATAAAACCCGCGGGATTGTTTAGCTCGTGTGCGATGCCGGCAGACAGTTGTCCCAGGCTGGCCATCTTTTCGTTTTGCACCAGTTGTGCCTGAAGCCGTTCAAGTTCGGCTTTGCGATTTGCGAGCTCGATGTTCTGCGATTCAAGATTCGTTTTATAGACTTTCGCCATCCGCTGTAATTTGCGGTGCTCTAAAGCGTGCTCAACAGACATTGTCAGAACGTCAAGTTCGCATGGCTTTATCAGGTAATCGAACGCCCCTACTCGCAGCGCATCGCGTGTTCGTTGAGCTCGATCGACACCAGTAACCATGATCACCGGAGTGTCCGGATGCCGCCTGGTAATTTCGCGCAACAGCTCAATGCCATTTCTACCCGGCATCATCACGTCGGAGATCACGAGAGCACATTTTTCGGTTTCCAACTTCGCGAGCGCCGAATCTGCCGAATCGGCGGTGTGGCACTCGTACTTCTCGCCTAGTGACTCAGCAAACAATTTTCGAACGCTAGCTTCGTCATCGACGATCAGAATGCGCCGGTCCGCCGGATCATCTGCTAGAGCTCGGTAATCGCTGTGCGACTGCATCGCGGGTAAGGGTGTTACAGGTTCCATTAAGAAAGCGCCTTCGGTCTCAAACATTGTCATTAGGGTAATTCGCTAATTGAAAGATGCTGCTTGTGCCGCGATGACGGCAACCAGGGCATTCAGGAACAGGCGTGGAAAATCGACCGGGTCGAGTGCCACATTACTGTGCAGACCGGGCAGGTTTCGTTCGCCCACTTGGACCAGGGCACGATGTGTGCCAATAGGCTTACGAGGTGGTGTCAGCAAAGCTAAACATTGCGCTCGCGGCGCCAACGGGTTCTGGAATTTTGAAAGAGAACCTGCGATTGTGAGGTCAACGGATAGCGGCAGTTCTTAGCTGGCCGGCATCGATGTGATGTCTTTTGATCATACGATCGAGAGTTTTGCGGTCGATCTCCAATAGTCGCGCTGCTGCTTGTTTGTTGCCTTGAGTATGGGCCAGCACCTTTGCGACATAGCGGCCTTCTACTACCGCCAAGGAAGTCCAACTTTCAGGCGCCACTGTCGGTTCCGCTGATTCGATCGCGTCATGAGAATTTTCTCGTTGGTATTGCTGAATGCGCTCTGGTAAGTCTTTTATGCGGATCGTCCCATCGCAAACAGCGGTCGCTCGCACGACGGCATTTTCCAATTCGCGAATGTTTCCCGGCCAGGGATATTTTTCCAACAGCTCGAGCGCTTCAATGGAAAACTTTACCTGCGGACTTAGAGAATACACTCTTTCGGCAAAGCTCTTTGCCAGCAACAAAATGTCTTCGCGACGCTCGCGCAACGGCGGCAAGGTAATTGCGACTGCGTTGAGGCGGTAATACAAATCTTCGCGAAATCGTCCAGCGGCGACTTCAGCTTCTACATTGCGATTGCTGGCGGCAATGACGCGCACGTCGACTTTCAAAGTCTGATTTGAACCGACGCGCCGGATTTCACCCTGTTGCAGAGCCCGTAAGAGTTTCACCTGAAATGCGGGAGTGGTTTCAGTGATTTCGTCCAAAAAGATGGTGCCCTGATCGGCTTCCCCCCAAAGTCCTTTGCGATCGCGATCGGCGCCGGTAAAAGATCCTTTGGTGTGACCAAACAACTCCGATTCTATTAACTCGGCCGAGATTGCCCCACAGTTGACAGCCACGAAAGCCTGATCTCGCCTGGAACTGCGAGCATGCAGCGATGACGCAATCACTTCTTTGCCGGTCCCGGATTCACCGGTCAGCAATACTGGCAGATTGGTGCCCGCAACGCGCCCGACCTGCTTCATGACGTTAATAAAGGCTTCGCTTCGCCCCAGTACGCCGATGTCAGTCTTTGAAATTCCATAAGACGCCCGCAAACGCCGGGGGTTTTGATTTTGTAGTTGCTCACGGAGTGCCTGTGAGAGCGATTGCAGTTCATCCGGACCAAAGGGCTTCAATAAATAATCATAGGCGCCAAAAGAGGTAGCATCCATCGCACCCGTAGCGGTACCGTGTCCAGTCATCAACACTACTTTGGTGGCCGGTGATTCTTCCTTAAAACGCCGCAACACGCTGAAACCGTCCGCGCCGCCGAGTTGTACATCGCAGAAGACCACGTCCCATGGTTCATCTCTTGATATGTCGAAAGCCTGCTCGGCAGATTCAGCTTCTGCAACTTGCCACTGATCGTCCCGTAAAACTGTGGCCACCAAAGCGGTGATGGAGGGTTCGTCATCGATTACCAGTGCCTGTGGATTAATATTCATCATCGTGAGTAGTCCTTAAAATGTCTATGCTTGCTATTGAGCAAGATTGAGTTGAGTCTTTGTTTGCCAGTACGGCCCGGTCGACATCGCTCGTAGGAAAAACGCTTCCGGCGCCAGGGCGCGATCAAATAGAAAACCCTGCGCCTCGTCGCACTTTAACAACCGCAACAGTTGCAACTGATCGTCCGTTTCGACTCCTTCGGCCATGACCTTCATGCGCAAGTTGTGAGCAAGCGTGATGATGGTATGAACCAGTGACGCAGCGTCTGAGTCAATCGTGGAATCACTGACAAAGGTGCGATCGATCTTGAGCATGTCGATCGGCAACCGTTTCAAGTACGAAAGAGATGAGTAACCCATTCCAAAGTCATCGATGGCAATTCGCAATCCCATGTTCTTCAGCTCAGCAAGCCTGGCGACTACTTCCCGCGCGTTGCCCATGATCGAAGACTCGGTAATCTCAAGCGTGATTTTTTGGGGATCGATGCCGGCATCAGTTATGAAGCGCGACGCTGTGGATTGAAAATCCTTTTCCTGAAAATGGCGGGGCGACACATTCAAGCCAATGTGAAGATCGGGCAGACCCTGTTCGCCCCAACTCGCTATCTGGTGACATGCGTTGCGCAGTACCCATTCGCCGATCCGCAGGATCAATTCTGAATCCTCAGCCATGGGAATAAATTCGGCGGGCATCAACAGGCCCAGTTGCGGATGTTGCCAGCGAATCAGAGCCTCGGCGCCGACGATGCGATGAGTAGTCAGCTCAAGTTGCGGTTGGTAGTACAGCCGCAGTTCGTCATGGTCCAAAGCCCGGCGCAACTCGGCTTCGCGCGTCAGACGCTTGATTGCCTGAGCATTCATGTCGGCGCGGTAAAATTGAGAGCTATTTCCGCCGCTGCTTTGGGCGCGGTTAAGAGCTATTCCGGCGTTGTTCTGGAGTGCCACGGCGTCACAACCATCTACCGGAAATATACTGATACCGACGCTTGCCGTAAGGTAGAGTTCGTGCGCATCAATCCTAAAAGGCGGTTTGATCGCACCAGTAACGCCGCGCAACGTTTCCGCGACGCTTTCGGGACCACCGGCTTCAGTCAGCATCAACGCAAACTCGTCACTTTCAAAGCGCGCTATCGTGGTGCCTTCGGCCAATGCCTGGTCCAGCCGGCGCGCTACCTCCTGTAACAAACGATCAGCGCAGGCATGCCCCAGGGTTTCGCCAATTTTCTGAAAGCCATCAATGCGCAAGAGCACCGTTGCCAGCATCGCCGGCGTGGTTTCGGCGTGCTTAATGGCCTGGGTCAGGCGATCCGAAAAAAGCGTGCGGTTGGGTAGATTGGTAAGTTGATCAAAGAAGGCAAGACGCTCGACTTCCGCAGTGCGTTCAGTCACCAGCTCTTCCAGATTGTTTTCATATTTGCGCTTGGCTTCGAGCAGACCGTGATGTACCAATGCTCGGCGTACTGCCGCTTCCACATGAGGAATAGAAAAAGGTTTGGTGATGTAGTCAAAGGCGCCCGCACGCATAGCTTCGATCGCGGTTTCGATTGTTTGCTGACCACTAATCATTACCACCACTGTCTGCGGATTTTCTGCTAACACATAAGGCGCCAACTCGAGTCCGCTAATGCCTCCCATGTTGATGTCGCTAAGCACCAAATCAAATTTCTGCGTCTTCAACACCTGCATCGCTTCTTCCGCCGAACTCGCCATGACACAGCGATATTGATCTGCTAACAGGTCGCGAAGTAAATCTCTAATCTGATCATCGTCATCGATAATCAGAATTTTGGTTCGCCCTGAGATATCCTGGTCCATAGCGGGGTCGCCGTCCTTTTTAGAGGTCATATGT
>DATENN010000123.1:0-14087 GCA_035275045.1 Pyrinomonadaceae bacterium | reverse complement strand
GGGCTTCAAATTTCGCAGTGCTTCTTTACCCTTCCCACTTTCACTAATTCGATCAGCTTGCTCATCGCTCAAAAAGGCGAGGGCAGTGACGCCAAAGATCCGAAGGACTTCTGGCGCGACACGTTTGGCCGCGCCGGTGGTGACGAAAAGGAACGCGAGCGCGATCGCGAAAGGAAAGAGCGCGATAAAGCAAAGGATGCGCGCCGTGGCGAAGAAGAGGAAGAGGAAGGTGCGCCGCCGCAAAAAATATCCGGACTTGGCGAGGATGCTTACTGGGTGGGCAGCCGCGTCGGCGGTGCGTTATACGTGCTTAAGGGAAATTCGTACGTTCGCATCAGTGTTGGCGGCGGCGGCGATCAGAATAGCAAAATTAATAAGTCAAAGAGTCTTGCGCAAAAAGTCATCGCGCGTTTGTAGTTGGCAATTAATTCTCGCCAGCTTTTGTGTCTTCCGTGTCGTAGATTTGCTAAGCTTGCCGGCGTTCTGACCATTTCATATCGACTTACTCCGAATGCCCGCAAACGAGCGCGACTCCGACAGCAAATTCTCTCCATCCACCGTAGCGGTTCACGGCGGTGAGCACGCCGCCGAACAACCTTTCGGCGCCGTAGTCTCGCCCGTTTTTCACACAGCAACGTTCGCGTTTGAGAGTTTCGATCAGATGCGCCGCTATGCGCGCGGAGAATTACCAGACGCTTACTTTTACTCGCGTTATGCCAATCCAACCGTAGCTGAAGCCGAACGAAAGATTGCAGCGCTTGAGGGCGCCGAAGCCGCAGTCGTAACCTCCTCAGGTTCGGCCGCGACGTTTTGTGCGCTTGCAACTTTGTGCCAAGCCGGGGATGAAGTGATTGCCTGCGATTCAATTTACGGTGGCACCGTAAAGGTTTTGACGAGAGTTTTTAATGGGTTTGGCGTCCGGACTCGCTTCGTTTCGCTGGACGATATTCCTAATCTTGCCGAAATCGCGGGCGAACGCTCGCGCGTCTTTTGGTTTGAAACACCAGCCAATCCGCTCAACCGGATCGTTGATTTGACCGTCGTAGCGGACGTCTGCCAACAAGCGAAGCTGTTCTCGGTCGTCGACAACACATTTGCGTCTCCGGTGCTGCAACAGCCGATTGCTCATGGCATTGATGCTGTCATGCACAGCGCAACAAAATATCTCGGCGGCCATTCCGATCTAACGGCGGGTGCAGTGGCCGGCAGCAAAGAATTTATCGATCGGGCCCGTCAAACATCGGTCATGATTGGAGCCACTCTTGATCCCGCCGCTGCTTACCTGTTGTCTCGTGGGATGAAAACCGTTGCGCTTCGGGTACAGGCCTCATGCGCAAACGCTTTCGCGCTGGCGACGGCGCTGCAAAGTCATGCGAAAGTGGCGCGCGTTTATTATCCGGGTCTCGAAGATGATCCGAATCATGCGATCGCGGCGCGGCAGATGTCAGGCTTCGGTGGCGTTGTGGCCATGGATATTGTGGGCGGCGAGCCCGAAGTCGAACGCCTGTTCGATTCGTTGCGACTGGTTAAGACGGCGCCATCGTTAGGCGGAGTAGAAACGCTGGCCAGTTATCCGCTTTACTCTTCGCATGCCGGCTTCACTCCTGAACAATTGCGAGCCGCTGGAGTGTCGCCCGCCACGGTGCGTTTTGCAGTGGGCATCGAAGACGCAAAAGACGTGATCGCGGACATCCTTCAGGCACTCGACAAAATGTAACCCTCAGCATGGAGATCAAACTTCTGCTTACCCTCGACTTGCGCGAACAGGCGGCTTTGCAAGCTGCGCTGGTCACCCATGGTGCGCCGGACGCGCTGGTAACGCTGGCGCTGACAGGAGGGTGCCGCATCGCGTCGCTCGACGAAGCTCGGCAACTAAGAAAATGGTTGGCGGAAGCACGCGCTGCCGGTGAAACTGACTTTGCATCCTTGCATGTTATCGAGCGCGGCCTGGTCGACTTTGGCGCCTAATTCATTTACCTCGCCCGCGGCACATTCTTGAAGACTCAATTGTCATTAGGTTATGGACGGACCACTCAAACCTTTGCGTTTGACGATCAGCAGTTTGTCGTTTTGCGGGATATTTCAAATGCGGAGCGTCCATTAACAGACCTCGAGATTGGTTCAGCTCTCGATAATCCAATTGATAGCGCGCCGCTCAACGAGCTATTCACGCCGGCAGAATCAGTTCTTATTGTTGTGTCTGATGCGACGCGGGCCACTGGTAGCGCGCAGGTCGTCAATCTCCTCGTGCGCCGGTTGATCCAATCGGGCGTCGGTCCGGCCGACATCGCAATAATTTTTGCAACCGGAATTCATCGTCGCGTAACTGAAGACGAGAAGCGAGAATTATTGACGCCCTTCATTGCTCAGCGAATTCGCACAATCGATCACGATCCACACTCGGGGTTGTTTTCGCTAGATATGAAAGTTGGCAATCAAGCGGTTGAACTCAATGTCGCATTGAGACAGTTTTCGCATGTCATTATTACCGGCGCGATTGGTTTCCATTACTTCGCCGGTTTCACGGGCGGCAGAAAATCGATTTGTCCCGGTATCGCATCTGCGCCAACCATTGAGGCAACGCACATGCTCGCGCTGGATTTTGAGACCGGCGGCCGGCGCGCCGGAGTTGCTACCGGAAAACTGGACGGCAACGCAGTCAGCGAAGCATGTGAAGCGATCGCCGCGGTGGTCTCGCCTGCCTTCAACATAAATTGTGTGGTCGATCAAAAAGGCCGAGTGACCCGGATGTATGCGGGCCACTGGAAAACGAGCCATCGCAAGGGTTGCGAGGATTACCTGCAAACTCATTCAGTCGATATCGCCGCGCCGCGCAAACAGGTAATAGTCAGTTGTGGCGGCTGGCCGTGGGACATAAATATGATTCAGGCGCACAAAGCGATTGAAATGGCGGCACACGCAACCGCGGAAGGTGGCACGATCGTTTTGTTGGCGGAATGCGAAGACGGTTTGGGCCGCGCTGATTTTCTCAAGTGGTTTCAAGAACGCAACTCAAAAGCTCTGGCGTCGCGACTGCGTGAAGGTTACGAGGTGAACGGGCAAACGGCCTGGTCATTAATGTCGAAGGCCGAGCGGTATCGCATCATTCTGATTTCGCGATTGCCTGATGAAGAAGTGCGAACCATGGGGATGCAACCCGCGCATTCTTTAACCGAAGTAACGAGCAATGAACCGGGTTTTGTTTTGCCACGTGGCGCCGCTCTGTTGCCCGTGGTCAAGAATGAAAGCTGAATAATGTTGCGACGCCGTGCCGTTCGCACTAGAATCCGCGTACCGCCTTCATTCTAAGGAGAACAGTATGAGATTGCTGACTATCGCATGTTTTTGGTCGATCGTGTCGATGGGAGTGTTTGCTCAACAACCCGAATCGACAGCTGAGCGGCGTGTCTCGCTGAGCGAAGCCGCCACGGCCATGGACGCGGCCGGCGCGTCGGCGCTCGAGGCGACGCTACGGACCA
Organism: Pyrinomonadaceae bacterium; assembly: GCA_035275045.1. Taxonomy (GTDB): domain Bacteria; phylum Acidobacteriota; class Blastocatellia; order Pyrinomonadales; family Pyrinomonadaceae; genus PSRF01. The sequence continues at coordinate 10,608 of DATENN010000123.1, read as the reverse complement.
CCAGTCTTAATGGTGCGGCTGATTCTCCGGTGACCAACATTCGTATGGTTGTAAAGAATTCAAGCACCACGCCGTACGCGTTTGTCTCGGGCCTGGTTACATTCTACGACGCCGGCGGCGTTCGCTGCGGCGAAGGAATATTCAAGGCTGACGCGCTCGCTGTCGGAGAAGCATTTGAAACCGATACACCCGGCATTCGCATTCGTTGCTCGCCGGCTACATGGAGAATCGTCGCAACTAATCTGCTGCCGCGCGTCGCTCCTCTGGTCCAACCTGCGACGCCGGCTGTGATGACAACAACTAATTTGGTTATCAGCATCGATGGCGAGGACCATCCATTACAGATGGATCGCCCGCTTGTACTAACTTTGGGGAACACTCAACGTACGATCGTGGTTCATCCGGCTCCATAGGTTGGCCTGGGTGCTTGACCGGCTGATCGGTGAGTCTTAGGATCGCTTGCGATCTGTTCAACTAGAAAGCAAGACATTATGGCAGAAAACCAGGAAAATACGTGCGCCCATCCGGCCTGCGATTGTCCGGCAGAAAAGGACAGTAAGTATTGCAGCGAGTATTGTAAGAACGCCGAAAAATCGCACGTGATGGAGATCGGTTGCGGCTGCGAACACGACACTTGTCGCTAGCTTTGTACTCGGACTCTTATTGCTGCTAAGCCGCTTTACCCGCGACTACCTCATTCCGTAACTAACATTTGCAATCAATTTGCAACGTCGTCGTAGCCGGCCCAACGGCAACGCCTCCTAGACTTGTTTCATCCTGAGAACGACCGTTCAGCTCCTCGACAAAAAACAGGGAAACGGTCGTTTGATTCCTAGCTTGATCCTACGACGCCTAAAGGGCGGGCAACTTAACGAGGTGAACAAAATGAGAAAAACCATTGTGGCAGCCAGCCTGTCATTGATTTGTGCGCTTGCCGCACACGCACAAACTACGCGCAGCAACGCAACGGCAAGCAGTCAAACCTCAGCGACCGCGAATGGTCAGAACAAAAGCGTCAGTCTTGATTCTGGAACCAGAGTCGCTGGAGAATTGCAAAGCACACTTGATGCACGCAGAGCGAAGGTCGGCGATCAGGTCGTATTGCGGACTACGCAGGCGATCAAGTCGAACGGTCGAACCGTGGTTAGTAAAGGTTCACGCCTGATCGGTCATGTAACCGAAGTCACTCAGAATACGGGTAGCAAGGGCCAGTCCCGCATCGGTCTGTTATTTGATCGGCTGGAAGGTGGTTCGCTGAATGTACCTATAGTGGCATCGATCACATCGGTCGTTAGCGGTTCGGCGCGCGCGCGCGCGAACGACGAAGATGTGTTTGCGAATGACAGCTCGACGATGTCGTCAAGATCCACCGGTGGGCGGTCTTCGTCCGCAGGCAATGGCGGGCTGGTTGGCGGCGTAGTGAATTCTACGACTTCAACCGTCGGCGGAGTCGTTGGCGGTACGACTGCTGCTGTAGGTTCAACGGTTGATTCCACGACAGGCATCGTCGGCAATACGACGAACGGCTTGGGACAATCGCTTCGCGGCATTCAGATATCGCAGTCGAGTGAGACTTCCGTTCAAGGCAGTTCGGTTTTGTCGCTGCAAGGGAAGAATCTGCGATTGGAAAAAGGCACGACGTTTAATCTTGTGCTGACCCAATCGGCCGGCGTTACGACAAGAGAGTAAGTTAATCCGAGTTTGGTACGATGGCGGCGACGCGAGTATTTCGCGCCGCCGCTTTTCTTTGGACCCGCTTTGTAGCGATCCGTGGCGCACTGTAATATCAGACCACGCCATGCTGAATACCCTGATCGAGCTGCAACGGCTGAAGCGGTTGGACCGCACCGGTTGGACCCTACGCGGACTGCCGAATGGAACTGAATCGGTCGCGGCGCATTCTTTTGGCGTAACGGTTACCGCAATGATGTTGGCTGACCAGATGCGCGCGCGAGGTTTGGATGTGAATACCGAACGCGTGTTGCGTATGGCTGTGCTGCATGATTGGGCCGAGACACGAGTCGGTGATCTGCCGCGCACTGCTTCGCATTACTTTGGCGCCGATGCTCGCCGGCTTGCGGAACAAAACGCGTTTGCCGACATCGTTGACGGTCTTGATAACCATGGAACGGATTACACGCAACTGCATGAAGAATACGAGACGCGTGAGAGCCTGGAAGCTCGCATTGTTAAAGCAGCAGACATCATTGATTTACTGGTCCAGGCCTATGCACTAGAGCGGGCCGGAGCGAGCGGCCTTGACGAATTTTGGACAGTCACCGATCACGCTGATTTTGGACTGCCGCCAATTGCAAAAGAGATCGTCACCAATCTGATGGCAGCGTTAGTCGCGGAACGAAACAAACTTGATTGAGATCCCGGGGGCGCAAGCGGGCATGCTGACTTTCACTTTTGCGATAATTACGAAAGGCAGCGTCCTGCTCGCCGTTCTCTTGTTCGTTGTCAGTTTTGCGGTCAGTCTCGCCGTGGTTTCGCTTATTCTTGTCAGGATTCCACCGGATTACTTTCGCGAAGATCGTGCTGAGTCCTTTTGGTCGGGGCGTCATCCGGTTGTTCGCCTGATTGGAATGCTTGCAAAAAATTTGCTGGGTGTGGTGTTGGTTGCTTTAGGAGTGGTGATGTCGATTCCCGGCGTGCCGGGACAGGGCATCCTAACAATTCTGCTGGGAATCATGTTGTTGGATTTTCCGGGTAGACAGAAGTTCGAGCGCAAGCTTGTGTCTCAACCGCGCGTGCTCAAGAATGTCAACAAGCTGCGCCGGCGCTTTGGAAAACCAAAGCTCCAGTTGTGAACCAACCGCGCAGGAAGGATATTGCCGTGTGTACGGTTAGATTATCGATTCGTTGACAACAAAAATGGTCTTTGTTAGCTTGACCGCTTGTTTTGTTCCAGCTTCATGTTGGTGAAACCAGAGAACCCTTTGCTGATGCCCCAATGTATCCCCTGGCTCGCGCGTCCCTCACGTCGCCTTCTGTCACTGCTCCCGCTGCTGATCGTCGTCGCTTTTAATTCGAGCTGCGGACTATTTGGCACGCACAAAAAAGTGCAAGTGCCGCAACTGCTCTCACCGCTGCGAGAGGCAGTGACAAGCCGGCTAATCAGTGAAGTGAATCGTTTGGCCAGCGTGCGTTCATTGCATGGAAAAGTTGATATTGAGTTCGAAGATACTTCGTTTGCCGAAGCTGGTATCGCGGAGAAATACCGGCAAGCGGACGGGACGGTGACGCTGCAAAGGCCCGGCAGAATCTATCTGATTATCCAGGTGCCGTTCATCGCCAAAGACATCGCGCAGATGACCTCAAATGGCGAAACATTTCGCGTGGCGGTGTTGCAGGGTGAAGAGAAATACAAACGATTTGTTAAAGGCAGCAACAACGCGATCTATGAAAAACTTGACGCTGATGGCGCTGAGACCGATTCGCAAAAGCGGCGCACAATGAATGAGAAAGAAACTGTCAGCGCGCTTTCGAATTTGCGCCCGCAGCATTTAACTGACGCCCTGATGATTAGCGCCATTCCGCCGGCAAGCGAAAGCGGTTACTCCTACGCGCAAAGCGAGTTTTATCAGGACGAACCCGACACACGGCCGCAGGCGAAAAAAGGTTCACGCGTCGTTCGTGGCTATTACTTACTTGAAGAATTCGCGACTGCGAACGGACAGAGTCGCCTCTTGCGACGATTTTGGTTTGACCGCGTCAACGAAATTCGCCTGGCACGTTTGCAAACATTCGACGAAGCGGGGCTGCTGGTCACCGATGTTGCTTACTGGGACGAAAAACCATTTGGCGAGGACGCCCGGAACAGATTGCCTTCACGAATCGAAATCACACGACCTCACGATCATTACAAGTTAAGTATCACCTACCAAACTCCGGCCTCAGTCGAAATCGATCGCGAATTTCGACCTGAAGCGTTCGTGCTTGAGAACAGATGGCAACTGCCTGAAGTCGATCTTGATGCCCGCCGGCGCAACAAGGCTGTTGTGACTCCTTCTCCAAAGTAAACCAGACCTTCGCGGCAAGGTGCGGTAGCTATTGGGCGGCCCGATGTATTAACATCTGCGCACTCGGCCCAAAACTGCACAACACAACGCCGTTTCCTGCTAATGAGAACAATTCTGCAAGCTGAGAATCTGACGAAGACATACCGTGTAGGCAAGGTCGATGTGCCGGCCCTGCGAGGCGTGTCGTTAGAGGTCCATGAGGGCGAGTTCGTTGCGATCATGGGACCATCGGGCTGTGGCAAGTCAACGATGCTGCACCTGCTGGGTGGACTACTGACGCCTACGACTGGGCGAATTGTTATTGACGGCGAAGATCTAACGTCGGCTTCAGACGCAAAGCGCACTGACATTCGCCGGCGGAAAATCGGTTTTGTTTTTCAACGCTTCAATCTTTTTCCGACGCTGACAGCGGAAGGTAATTTGCGGCTGGCGGAAAGAATCCACGGTAACGGCGGCGACGATCCCGAGCGGCGGCGTGAAGTACTACGACTGCTTGGCCTGCAGGACAAACTGCATCACAAACCTTTGGAGCTGTCCGGCGGGGAACAACAGCGAGTCGCGCTCGCAAGGGCTGTGGTTACACGGCCCGCAATCGTACTTGCAGACGAACCGACGGGTAATCTCGATTCCGAAAACTCCGCACTCGTTTTGAACATGTTTCAGGAACTGAACTACCGCTTCAACCAAACGATCATAATGATCACGCACAACCCGGAAGCTGCAGCAATGTGCCGACGCATAATACAAATGCGTGACGGTCATATCGTGGAACCCGCAACTGTCGTGCAGTTGTAATTGCAACTGCATTCATTTACACGCCATTTTGACCAGCGATAAAATAGTCTCTGATTCCGCCTCCAGCGGTGCGGCGTTTGCAAACGTGATTTTCGCCATATAAAGCAGTGTTATCAATATTTAATAAGTTACTGTTTTGGAATTATCCGCGCAGCAGTGTGCAGTGGGATATCCTTTGCGTGGTCATTCTGATCTTCATCTTTTTGACCCCAAAAAGCTGGTTTGAAAGCGGCGAACGGAGGGTGGCTTTGGCGCATCAAAACCCCACTGCCTCAACCTTGGTGGTGAGTGCGGAAGTCGTTGAAAAGGCTCAGGATAGACGCCAGTTGGAGGAGAAGTTGAGGGCCTTTACCGGACGCAGAGATTTGCAGGTGTTGGACGTCCATAAGCTGGCCGACGGAACAGGAAAGACGACGGGATACAAGATTGACATACGCTAGTCATTCCTTATAATTGCCAGGTTTTGCCGAGCCAGGGTTAATAAGGGAGGTTTGGTTTCGGAAATCATCTAGGAGAGTTTATGAAGAAATTTGTTCCCCTTGCCTTGGCGCTGACGCTGCTGGTTGGCGCCTTCACGTTAATAAGCCCGCGTGTTGCGGATGCGCAGAGCGCTGGGCTGGTTAGCTCGGTGCTCAATCGCATGGAGCGCAACCGCCAGTCGTTGCGATCACTACGCGCCAGCTTGAGCATGGAAAAGTACAACGCTCAGCTTCGCGACTCGGAAAGCTACAGCGGCGCGGTCGTGTATATGCCGGGCAGTGGGCGCGATGGTTCGGTTCGAATTGAATGGCAAAAGCCGCAGCACGAGATTCTCGCGGTTTCGAACGGTCAGTACACACTGTTTCGGCCACGCCTGAACATGGCCTACAAAGGCAGTTCGAAATCGAGCAAGAACAAAGCGGGCGGCGTACTGGAAATGATGTACATGTCCAAGTCCCAGCTTGAAGCACGTTTTCAACCGGTGAAGGACGTACGTGAAGAAACCTTGTGGGGCGGTGTCAGCACGATTCACTTGACGCTGGTTCCGAAAGGCAACGCCAGCTTCAAATATGCAGAGATCTGGGTCGACTCGTCCGGCATGCCGGTGCAGACGAAGATCGTCGAGAAAAACGACGATGCGACAACCATGCGTTTGAGCAGTCTCGAGCGCAACCCAAGGGTCTCGTCTGACGACTTCAATCTAAAGTTGGATTCCAACGTCAAGATCGTTAAGGGCTAATAACGCTTAACAATTTAGTCCTGTAGGGCTCTGCGGTTCTTACTTCAGGGCCCTTTTTCTTTTTAAGTCGAAAGATCAAAGGGCAGGAATCTAATTTCAGTTTTCTCAGTGAAACTTAGTGGCCTTGTGCCTTCGTGGTGAGTAAGCAACATTACCGGCAACTCACAGAACACTGAGCAGGCCAGGCAATACAAAACGGGATACATGAAAGTCCAAAGTTGCCTTTAACCCTGAGTGTAGCTATTCTTCCCAATTCGAAGACACGGCAATCGTTCTCAGCAGTATGCGCAAGAGTAAATTCGTTAAGCTAAAACTTCGTGAAGCGAGCTTCATCAGCCGCGCTTTGATGTCGAGCCGTCACCCGGTGCTGGCTCACTTAATTCCTATGCGCCGCTGTAATTTGGCTTGCGGCTATTGCAACGAATACGACCACAACTCTTCGCCAATTCCGCTCGAAGTAATCAACAGCCGTATCGATAAGCTGGCGTCGCTGGGCACCTCAATCATCACGATTTCGGGCGGCGAGCCGATGATGCATCCGCAGTTGGATGACATCATTCATCACATTCGCACGCGCGGAATGATTGCGGGCCTCATTTCGAACGGCTATTACTTCACTCCGGAACGCATCAAGCGGCTAAACAAAGCCGGTCTTGAGTACCTGCAGATCAGCATCGACAACGTCGAGCCGGATGAAGTTTCGCGCAAGAGCTTGCGCGTGCTGGACAAGAAGCTGCGCTATCTTTCCGAATACGCTGATTTTCACGTGAACATCAATTCAGTGATTGGCGGCGGCATCAAGAATCCGGAAGATGCTCTGTCAGTCGCTCGTCGCGCGGTGGAACTTAAATTCTCGACGACGGTGGGCGTGATTCACGATCAGGACGGCACACTCAAACCTTTGTCGCCGCGAGAAAAAAATATTTTTCAGCAGGTAAAGAAGCTCGGCAACAAAGATCACGCCCGTCTAAATTGGTTTCAGGATCACATTGCCGAAGGCAAACCTTACAACTGGCGTTGTCGCGCCGGCGCGCGTTACCTCTATATTTGTGAAGAAGGTTTGGTCCACTGGTGTTCGCAACAACGTGGCTACCCGGGAATTCCGCTCGCGGATTATTCGATGGCTGATTTTGATCGCGAATACAACACCGAAAAGTGGTGCGCGCCGACCTGCACCTTACAATGCGTTCATCAGGTAGGAATCTTAGATAACTGGCGTGATCCTCAGAAGAATGCTGCGCAGCTTGCTGAGGAACAAAAGCGCAAAGAAACAATCGCCGGTATTCTTAGCACCGACTAACGCAGGTTCGAAGCGGCTGCAAGCGTCCCACCCACCGTAAACAACGTCACTGAACTCGAAAGTCCGAGGCCGGAAAGTCTGCCGGCCATCACGACGATCATTTCACCGCGTTCCACTGCACGATTATCCAGCAACGTTTTTTCTGCCGACTTCAGCATGTCTTCAGTTGAATCAGCGTGCGGCATCAAGATCGATTCGACCCCCCATATTAGCGCCAGCTCATTTTGCACATCGGGCGAGTTTGTTAACGCAACAATTCGCTGACCCGGTCGCAAGGCCGATAAGCGCCGCGCCATCAAACCCGATTCAGTCAACACCGCAGTCACTTGCGTACCCATTTCTTCGGCGGCAAAAACTGCCGCCTCGCACAGCGCGCGGCTGACACGGCCTGACTGGCGCCCGGCCCACTTTCTCACGTGATCAGATTCGTTAGGTTGGCCCGCCTCGGCTGATTCAATAATCCGGCACATTGTCTCGACCGATTGAACGGGATACTCGCCACTCGCAGTTTCATTCGAAAGCATCACCGCGTCTGAACCGTCCCACACCGCATTCGCGACGTCGGAAGCTTCGGCGCGTGTGGGCCGGGGACTGCTGACCATCGACTGCAACATCTGCGTTGCGGTAATCACCATCTTGCCGGCCTCGACGGCTTTTTCGATGATTCGCTTTTGATAAACGGGAACTAGTTCCACACTCGTCTCTACACCCAGATCTCCACGCGCGACCATGACCGCATCGGCAGTTGCGATAATTTCATCGAGATGATCGATGGCTTCGGCTTTTTCGATCTTTGCGACCAGCGGCGCGCGGCCTCCAGCTTCATGAATCAGGGTCTTGGCACGCGCGCAATCTTCTGCGCGCCGTACAAACGAGAGTGCGATGTAGTCCACGTTTTGCTTAACGGCCCATTGCAAATCTTCAAGATCTTTTTCCGTAAGTGAATCGATCGGCAGCGAGACGCCAGGCAAATTGATACCTTTGCGTTCGCCCAGTACACCGCCGTTAATCACGCGGCTGACAACATCTGTTTTCGTCGTGCTCTCGACGATTAGCGCAATTGCGCCATCGTCCAGCAACAGGCGCGAACCGGGCTCCACGACGCGCGGCAGATCGGGATAGTTAGTAGCGACTTCCCTGGCGTCGCCCAAAATGTCGCGCGTTGTTAAGGTGAACGAATCGCCGCTCTGCAAAGTGACAGGCTGCGCGTCCTTCATTTGCCGGGTGCGAATCTTGGGTCCTGAAAGATCGACAAGCACCGCGAGTGATCTATTCAATTTGGTAGCAGCGGCGCGCGCACTTCGGATGTCTTCAGTTTTCTCTTCGCGGGTTCCGTGCGACATGTTGATACGCACGCCATTTGCGCCCGCCTGAATTAGGTTCTCAATAACTGCCTGGTCACGAGAAGACGGACCAAGTGTCGCCAAAATCTTTGCTTTCCTTACTGGTGTATCCACGCTTTCCTCAACCTGCCGAAAGTCAAAATATGCCAGGAATAACCGCCGGAACGCGCTTCGCGTACTGATCGAATTGCGAGCCAAAGGTTTCTTTTAGCAAACGTTCTTCAATGCGAATTCGAATAAGTGTGCCGGCAGCAAATACAAGCAGTGCGACAGGCAGTGCAAGCCAATGACTGATAGCGATGCCGGTCGCGAGCAACATGCCAAGCATGCCTGTGTAAATTGGGTGGCGTACGCGCGCGTATGGCCCGTTCGTCGCGAGTTTATGGTCCTCAACCGTGCGCGCCGTTATGCTCCACTCTTTCCCCAAAGTTCTCACTGCCTTGGTAATGAGCACTACTGAGCCGATGGCGGCCGCAAGCGCAACGATATTAAGAAACGCATTGAGCAAAACCCATCCCGGAAACATTTCGGAAAAGGCGTGGCGATGAACAGACCAGACGATGCCGTATGACAGTCCCTGAAGCGCTACACCAAAAATAGAAACGCCGTCTTTCTTCTTATCGTTGTTCGCCGCTGGCGTGCTTCGGAAAACAAAAATTGCGGCAAAGGCCACCCAGCAAGCCATTACAATCACAAAAACTATTGTCGGAAATAATTCGAGGGTAAGCGTCATGTTGCCATCAGACTAATCAGACCCGTATTTGCGTTTCGAGTTTCTTTCTTCTTTTCCCTCTCAGGGTGCCGTGGACTCCCAGCAACACGCCCGTCAACATGTAGGTCAACCCCGACAGCGGGGCCAATCGCACGCCGCCCACTAAAACCATCGACATCGACGCGACTGCTACCGCGCAATTCAATGCGCATTCCTGAATGCTCGTCAGCGTGTCGTAAACTTCGAGCTTATTTAGATCGAGCTGATTGCGCTTTCGATAAGCATGAGCGTACAACAAAACAAATGCTGCGAACACGGCGAGATATCCAGCGCCAAAGATCAGCATTAGACTTCCCATTTGTCCGCCTTCAATCCTCGCTTCGACGTTGCCATTCGGCATTACCACTTCATTCGCACCGCCCATGAACCGCTCCACCAGCGCGGTAAACAAAAATTTCAACGGGTACACATAGAACAAGACCACGAACAGTAAGGCGCCGTTCAAAATTACTGTGGCCGTGTCCTGTAGGCCATAGCGGCGAAAAAATTTGTATTGGTTGAACCACACTATGAAGAGCAAGACGAAACAAATTGCGAACGCGCCGAAACCGCGCATGGTGTGCGCCAACTCGTTGAACGTCTTGGGGACTTCAAGCGAGACGACCAGCAGGGTAATAGCAAACGCGAAGACAGCATCACTCAACCCCTCGATTCGGGAAATCTCGTGACCGCGCCAGCGAAAGTCCCCGCGGCCCACGTCATTTTTGAGCAGCTTTTCTCTAATCAATCCTTGGTCCTCTTTAGTTCAAGTTCGATGGTGTGCTCGAGTTCAGCGGCGGCTTTTTCGTCAAAGCCCACGAAACGTTTGGTTAATTGGCCGTTGCGACTAAACACAAATGTTTGCGGGATCGTTTCGTCATCAGCGAAAAACAGATCAGTTAAGGCTTTATCGGGAAAGCCGAGCTGATATTGTATGTTCAATTCGCGCGCAAAAGCATTGACCTTGATTCGGTCGTCTGCGCCGCCAACATTCAAACCAATCACCGTTAGACCATCTGGTCCAAGTTGCTGTTGCAATGCGTTCAGTTTGGGAATACTGAGTCGGCAAGGCTGGCACCACGTCGCGTAAAAATCAAGGACCACCACCTTGCCGGCATAAGCCGACAAATTCTTTCGCCCATTGTTATTGTCGATCCAACTAACGATCGCATAGT
>DATENN010000122.1:0-2691 GCA_035275045.1 Pyrinomonadaceae bacterium | reverse complement strand
AACCCAAGCGCCGTGGTAAAGAGAGCTTCCGAAATACCGCTGGCCACAGCTCCGATACCGGCCTGACCTGCGTCGCCCATTGCGCGGAACGCGTTGATGATTCCGAACACCGTTCCGAACAGTCCCACGAATGGAGCGGTCGAACCGATGGTGGCGAGACCCGACAAACCGCGTTTGAACTCGGCAGTCTTAATCGCAATCGCGCGTTGGAGAGCTCGCTTGGAAGCATCGATCTCGTCGCCGGAAATTTCAGACGACTGTTCATGCGCCTTAAATTCCTGCAACCCGCTGCTTACGACCATCGCCAGGTGCGACTTGCGATGTTTGTCGCTGATATTGATGGCTTCTTCGATGCGATCGTTCTTCAGCGCCTGCGCGACACGCGGAGCGAACTCACGCGACTGCTTCTTCGCGGCCGAGTAAGTAAGGTAGCGTTCCACCATGATGGCGATAGAGTAGACAGACATGATGAGCAGGATGATTACAACGCCAATCGCGACCGGGCCCATGCTCTTGACCATGGTCATCAACGAAAAGTGGTCGACAGCAGGTGTTGCGGCGGCGGCTGGGGCGGCCCCTTCCTGCCACATGAAAACGACCAAGCTGAGCGCTTTTAATCCTAGAAGACTAGTTAGAATAGTCACGATGAACCCTCCAAAAGGTTATTCTTACGTTGACAGCTCGCAGGGCACTTGCAGCATGAACCGATAGTTCGGACGCGCTGAATCGTCGCACTATTGAGCCACGAAATTATAGGTAATGACGCCTGTAACTTTTACCGGTTGTCCAGACAACTTGGTGGGCGAGAACCTCGCACCACGAGCTGCTGACACGGCAACTGCACGAAGTAGCGGGTGACCCGAAACAGCCGTCGCCGAAATCACACTGCCGTTTTCGTCAATTGTCACTTGCACTACTACGGTGCCCGAAGCATGAGCTTGTCGCGCAATCGGCGGATAAGCAGGCTTCGGCAGACTGATAGCTTTTCCGTTGAGCACGCCACCGGAAATTGGCGCCCTCGGTGGAGTTGGTTTCGGTGGCGGCGGTGGCGGTTCTTCAGCAATGTTCACGCTGGTTGGACCAGAAACGACGCCCGTTCCAGTTCCTGGACCAGCTGCCATTGGCGCAGCCGCGTTTGAATCGCTGGATCCCAACACGGTGGTGACACCGCGTCGAACTGGTGGAATGTTGCTCGCCTTCGCGGACACTTCCTTCGGCACGAGTTCAGTTCTGTCTACACTCGCGATCAATTCCTTGCGGACGTCGACATTCTGCTCCTGCTTTTGTGGTTTGACTTCCTGTTGCTTCTCAGGCTGGTTCTGTTGTTGCGGAACCGGCACTGGAGCGACCAGCGTTGTAAGTTCAAGGTCCTGGGCATCAAGCGAAGCATCGAGCCACATGATGCTGGAGACGACTAACGCCAAACCAAGAACACCGTAGATACCGAGAGTGGCTAAAAGGAATGAGCCCTTCCGCGACAGATCCTCTTTATGCGATCCAGACTCGACCAGGTTATCGAACATTTTATCCTCCCTATTCCGGTGCCAAATGGATCAGGGTTGTAAAACTGGTTATCGCGTTACGCAAACGGCCAAAGAATGTCCGCTTGAGTGTTATTTCAAGTGTCGTCCGCTTTGCTCTGCAATGAAGGGGAACCAGCAGCAGTGATCTCGTTGAAGCCGCTGTGCGAGAAAAAACTCGCCGGCCTCCTCAACAGACTGCCCCGCTCCCAGCCTTCGCTTTTTTAAGCGCGGGTTGACTCTTGAGTATTTAATTGGCCAGCAACGGGCGTCAGTCTATGCCGCATTCCTCAGCAAAGTCAAGAGGCAAGATAAATTAACAAACACGCGCAAATCATTGTCTACGAAGAGACTTTTTAGGTGCTCGCGCGGCGCGACTGTTTTCCGGTTGCGGCCGCACCAGAACGACGAGTGGAGTCGGTGTTAGCGCGTCGTCCCGGACCGGACGAACGCGCAACCGCCACAGACGACGCACGTTCTGAGGCATCAAGTCGCTGCTCCCACCACACCATGATCGGACTTGCAATGGCCACCGACGAATAGGTACCGAAGATCACACCGATTAACAGCGCTAGTGAAAATCCACGCAATACTTCACCGCCGAACAACACCATGGCCAGCACTGATAAAAACACCAGGCCGTTGGTGATTGTCGTTCTCGAAAGCGTTTGATTGATCGCGTCGTTCGTAATCTTATAGAGAGATTCACGTCGATGAAGACGCCGATTTTCCCGGATGCGGTCGAAGACGACGATTGTGTCGTTCACCGAAAATCCGACGAGCGTTAGCAATGCGGCGATCACCGTTAAACTAATCTCCCATTGGAAAATAGAAAAGAAGCCCAGCGTCACAAGGACGTCGTGGAAAACAGCGATAACGGCCGCAGCTCCGTACGTCCATTCAAACCGATACCCAATGTAAATAAGAATGCCTACCAGCGCCGCGAGCGTTACAGCTATCGCTTTGTTTCGCAGTTGCGCGCCGGCCACCGCGCCGACCGCATCTGTGCCGATGATGTCGTAGGCGTCGTGCTCTGGTCCAAACTGGTTCAGTGAAGTCTTCACCCGCGTGCGACCGAGATCGATTTGTTCCTGCGATTCGGTTGATTCAAGTGGGAGCTTGATCAGTGCGGTGTCAGGCTTGTCGATGACTGGCTGAATAATCGCGTCGC
>DATENN010000121.1:0-14154 GCA_035275045.1 Pyrinomonadaceae bacterium | reverse complement strand
AATACGCGCGCCGGCGTGCACGTGTCGCAAATTTCAGAAATTAAATTCGACGGGCGCGGTGGATTGAGCAAGGTCCATAGGAAGCTAAAACTCGATGGCGCGTTCGCAGTAGTGCTGATTTGAGAGACCGGCGGAGCCACTTCCGCTGCTGGACCAGCGTCCAAATGCAACGCTCCGCCAACTCGCTTGCCCGGCGTGCTGCCTGCGATTAAATAGTAGGTTCGTGTGTCAGTCGTTGCCAGATCCAACCCCTGGCCGTAAAACTCTATGTAATCGGCACTGCCAAAAGCCCCGATCGATTGGCTGGTGTTAATGGCCAACTCTTTGCCATCAGTAAACAATCGCAAATTGCGAACGTCCACTGCCGGATTGAACCCCGCAGCAACCATCTCTGCTTGCGTTACGCGATACCAGCCGTCTTTCTTTACCGAGATCTTTAAAGCGGACTGAGCAGCAATGGCCCACTGATCCGAAAGAGAAGCATTCGGCGTCGTGGGCGCAGATCGTTCAATTGACGGAAATAATTTTTGCCCGGGAGATCCCCCCGCGTGTGCGTCAGAAGCCGTTATTTGTTCAGCTTGAAGCGATGAAGCTTGCTTGACTGTGATTGCCGTTCTCACAGCTGATGTTGCAGGATTAATTCCTACCCACTCGATCTCGTACACAGAATCTTGTTTACCGTCGCGATCGAGCCACGAGTAAGTGCGAGCAGCGCCTTGCAACGCGCGAGTGTTGGCAAAGAACAACGCGCCGGGAATCACCTCGGCGTTTACGCGGACGCGGGCGCCGGCAGTCGTTCGAAAGATGTTGAAGCCGACATTCTCGAGTTCAAGTTTGCTTGTCCACTGAAGCAGAACCCCACTCGGCTTTTGGCTGGCCGTAACTGAAGTGATCTTTTCTGAATTCGTGAAGCTGTCTTGAGCAGAAGCCCGAGACACTGAGGCAAACGTGGGCGCAACCAACGGAGTACAGAGTCCAACACAAACAATTAAGGCCACCAGGCGTTTGCCCCGGCCTTTCTTACCACGAAAAAACTTCATTTCTTACGGATTAACGAGCGACGTAATACGAGTCAGAAAATACCGACAGAGCGGAAACGTCCTTTTATAACACAGCACAGCGCGTTCCGAGAACGAGGCGTCCTGAAGGGAAGATTATTTCAGAAACCCCGGCCATCGCGCACAAAGAATAGCCGAACACCACATGGCCGAGGCACGTGGTGTTCAGCATTAATGAAACTATCTCGGAAAGCGGTCGCGATATTCGCCGGAGACGATAAAGGCTTTCACCATGTCCGCCTGTTCATAGTTTCCATTGAACTGGTTCAGCTTCGTCAGCCAGAACTGATAACCGTCCGCATCCGCATCTCTTCGCAGATAGCCGAAGTATTCCATCATCACAAATGCCTGATTGAACTTCGCATCTACAAACCGCTGATCTCCAGCTATCTGACCCAGCACTGCTGCTCGCGACAGCGAACCGTTCGTCAGTCCATTCACCAGAGCATCTCGTTCACTCTGCGTGTAACTGATGCGCGTGTGTCCAACCAGCGCGTCGACAAACTCGGTATTGCTCAGATTGCCGTAAGCTGACTGGAATGCAGGCCGCTGCACAAACGCATCCAGATACGCCTGCCGGTTTGCTGCCAGTTGCTGTTCCCAACCACTCTTGCCTACTACAACGTCCTTCGCCATCGCCAGCCGGTCCGGCGTGAACTCTCCGTACTGTGGCGCCCGGTCAAAGCTGGCGCGATATACGCCGTCAACCAATCCGCCCGTCGTCTGAAATTCAATCGACAGGAAGTAGGCTGCCGACACATTGATGCGCTTTGTTTCCACGCACCCCGCGTCCGCCCCGCAACCAAGTATCTGGTCGCTCCAGAAGTTAAAGCCGGCTTCATCCGGTTCGCGTCCCAGAAAGTCGATGTAATGCTGCCTGACGAAGTATTCCGCCGTGTCCACCGGATTCACTTTCGTCGCCGAGGTCAGCTCGGCGGTAAAGCCCGCTTCCGTTTGATTGCCAATCTGCGCAAACGAACGTTCCTGCGGGCTGAACGTGTAGTTCGCCCTCGAAGCGCGCACCGTGTAGAAACCCGTCGTCTCAACGTTCTCGAACCGGTAGTTGCCCTTGGAGTCAGTGATCGTCTTGCGGTTCTGCGTGCCGCTGAGGTTGATAACTGCTCCTTCAACCGCGTTGCCGTTCTGATCCGCAATGTGTCCGGTGATGACTGCTGATGCTGCCGTCGGAGCATTAGAACTGAACGTCCAGATCGACAGTGCCGTTTGACCTGTCTTCTGTAACCAATTGTTCGTGGTATCCCGACTGGTTGCCACCACGGGCTGATAGGCCGAAACACCATCGAAGCGGCGGAAATTCATGGTCGCTTCGTTGTTGGTATTTAATTCAGAGTCTAGATAGTGCAGGCGAAGTGTCAACGGACCGTATGGTCCATTTGGTGTGATGTCATAGTTGCGCTGCACCGCTGTGCTGAAGTTCGTGGGGGCTGCTTTTTCCAACTTGACGTTGATGTCCGTCGGTATCGTGCCTCCTGCTTCAATAGTGATGGTGTTGAATGGATTGCCAAAACTTAACGGCGTGCAAATCACGAAGCCGGTGCGCTTGACGTTGCCCACCACATCAAAATTGCCCGACGAGGTGCCCGTACCCGGCATATTCAAAGTAAAGGTGCTGGTGTTTATGTCGCCGCTGGTGAGCGCGAGCACGCCACCGACAGTCTGGTTCTGACCAAAAGTCAGACCCGCCGCATTGCTATTTGTCAGGTTGTTGAAAGTGGTTGCGGACGAGCCTCCGAGAGTTTGAGTCGCGGCACCGTTGAAGTTCACTGTACCGGTACCACCGGTAAAGCTGCCGTTGTTAGTCCAACTGCCCGATACATTGATCGTGCTGCCGCCACTTGCTGCCAATGTGGCTCCGGCATCGATCTGCACATCTTTGTAGGTGCTGCTGCTGGTAAACGTTCCCGCCTTAACTTCAATCAGATTTTGCACCGTAAGCCCGGCGAACCCGGTCGTACCTGCTGTGTTATTCAAGGTCAGATTGAAATAGGTTGGGAAAGTGGATGACAGCGCCTGTACGCTTGAACCGTTGTATTCGACCGTGCTTCCGGTTAACACGAACGCGCCGCTGGTAAAAGTAGCGGTTGAGCTTAACGTGCCGGCAACGCCGATCGTACCCGCGTTAGGCAACGTGACATTGTTGACGGTGCGCGCGCCACTAAAGGTCAGGTTGAAGTAATTGAAGGGGGTAATGGTTTGTGCGCCGGTGCTGTTGTAATTAATCGTGTTTCCTGTAATTACGTAAGCGCCGCCGGCAAAGGTCGCCGTCGGATTGAAAGTTCCTGCTACCCCGATTGTACCGCCATTAATCAGCGTGACGTTGTTTGCGCCGCGCGCGCCGCTGATCGTCAGGTTGTTGTAGTTAAACGCAGGAACGGTCTGCGCACCGGTTCCATTGAAATCAAAAGTATTGCCGGTGATGGTATGGCCCACCGCAGTGCCAGGTGTAAATACATTCGCCACTCCGATGGTACTGCCGTTTGGTAACGTCTTGTTCTGATTGCTGAAGGTTAGATTGCCGTAATTCGCTGCCAGCACAACCTGACCGGCGCTTCCCTGGTTGTAATTGACAGTACCGGTGGTGGCGCTGCTTAAACTGCCGGTACCGACCGACGAGCCGTTGTTCAACGTTAGGGTGTTGGCGCCGACAGCGAACACGCCGGCCGTTAATGCCAGGGTGCCATTCACGGTTGCATTCGCATTCAGGTTTACACCACTCGCGTTGTTGATCGTCAGATTGTTGAGCACCGACGCACTGGTCGGCAGCTCAGGTCCAGTGGTGATTGCTGCCGGGGGTGTCGGTGCTGTGTAAATGACGTTCGCGCTGGTTGTGAACGTGGGCGCCGCGCCCAGCGTGCCGCCGCTGCGAGAAATGGTAGCGCCGTTACCCAAGGTTAGATTTGCACCATTCGCGAATGCACCGTTCGTCAGCGTAAGCGTTCCCGTGCCCGCAACTGAAGCGGCAGTACTTAGCGTAACGCCGGCTGCATTGTTGATTACCAGGTTGTTAAAGTTCTTGGTGCCGGCGCCGGCAATGGTTTGCGCTGCCGAACCGCCCGCGGTCACAGTTCCGGTTTGACCGTTAAAGGTACCGGTGATTGTGAAAGGCGTTCCGACAAATGTGAAGTTATGCGAACCCGCATTCACTGTATTGCTTCCCTGGATCGTAATGATGCCGAAAGTCGTAGCGCCGCCACCTGCAAGCGCGTGAGTCGTACCGGCAAACGTCGTCGTCAAGGTGGCGTCCTGGGTGTATGTGCCGTCGTTTGTAAAGTTGTTATTGATGGTGGTATTGCCGCCGGTCGAGTTGGTAATGACCGCGCCGGCATTGACCACCAGATTAAAGAAGCTCTTCGCGTTGGCGCCACCGATCGATCCGGGATTACCTGTGAAGGTAAAAGTGGACGTTCCGCCATCCATCGTTCCACCGCCATGGTTGAACGCGTTCGAGATCGTGTTGGAAGAACTACTAAAGCCTTTTGTTCCGGTGCCACTTGTGGTCAGGTTCGGGAAAGTGGTTGTGCCGGACACAGTTTGCACCAGCGACGCGCCAGTGCCGTTCAACGTGATGCCGCCAGTACCCGTGATGGTTCCGCCGCCACCAGTCCACGTATTTACACCGATGTAGTTTGCCGCCTTCTGATTGTTGGTGCTGTTAACGTTTAAGTTGAAAGTACTTAGAGCGAGTACGCCGCCGGCATTAAGAGTTACATCAGCAATGTCTGAAGCGCCCGGCAAAGTAACCGTGTGCGGGCCAATGATTGTTACCGAGTCATCGCTCTGCGGAACGCACTGCGGCGTCCACGTAGTGGCAACATTAAAGTTTCCAGTCGCAGCAGAAGTGAACGAGTCGGGAACAATAATGTTCACACCCTGAGGAGAGCCAGCTTCATCAGTGATGTTGTCCTGAATCTTAACGGTGGGCACTTTTGTACCGTGGTTTGGACCAGCCGTAAAAGTTTTAGCAACCGTACCTCCCGCCGGAATTAGAACGGTAAGCGGCGCCGGCGTGATCGTCTCAGGCCCGGCCACTGAAAACACAAAGTTAAAAGGAGTCGTGGTGAATATGAAAGGAGCATTACCGCCATTGACGTTAGCGTTGTCCGTGTTCTTATTAACCGCGGCCGTAATTGTTGAAGTCGTACCGCGACAAATCGTTGATGGGCTGGCCGTCAATTGCAGATCGATACGGGGGTTGCTATCAATCGCTCCTGAGCCGCCGTTCGCCGTTGCCGTGTCGCATGGAGCTGCGGTAGGAAAGTCATCACAACCCCACCAATTGTTTTCGGCGTTAATCGCGCCGGATCCGCTGTTGCGAAGTCCGCTGCCCGTGCCGGCTCCTGATACAACGTTGCTGCGAAAGCGATTGCGATTCAGCGCCATGACATCATTGCTTGCCACCGCCAGACCGCCGCCAAAAGCTCCCGCCTGCGTACAACTGTTCCCCTTAAAAGTAGTATCGGTAATAGACGCGGTCGCTGAAGCATTAGCGATAGTCACGAACGCGCCGCCGCCACACGCGAAACCGCTGCCAACTGATGCCGAATTAGTTGTGAAAAACGATTTGTCGATCGACAGATTACCAATGCCACCCGTGCCGCTGGCATTCAAGACGATGAAAGCAAGTCCCCCGCCTTGTCCCGACGTGGTGCCCGGTGCGGTGTTGTTAATTAAGGTGGTGTTGGTAAGAGTCAGATGGCCGGTAGCGCTCTGTATGCCGCCACCCTGTCCAAAAGCATTTGTTGGGTGCGCCGAGTTGTTATGAATATTGCAGTTGTTGATAAGAGTAGTACTGACCTGTCCTGGCCCGTTATCGACGCCAACGAAAATTCCGGTGTAGTTTCCGCCGCTGACATCCAGATTTTGCAAAGTCAGATTAACTACCGCTAAGCCTGAGCCGACAGCGGTAAAACCGGTCGTAATCACATCGTTGAAATTGCCACCAGTATTGACGGTCTGAACGATATTCGGTTTTGTACCACCGGTACCCATGACGGTGGTAATCGCATTAGACGCACTTCCAATCTGAAGATCCTGGAGGCCCCCAGTGCCCGTGGTACCCGGAGTATTGGGATTGGTTAAGCTTAAATTGTAAGTACCGGAAGGCACATTAATGGTGTGGCCCGTACCTGAGGCGATCGTATTCGCCTTGATCACTGCTTCGCGTAAGCTACAGTCGCCGGCGACGTTATTGCACTGGCTAGCAATGGGGCTGCGCAAAAGATCGGTTGTCGTATTTACGTTGAATACGGTAGCGGCGGCGGGAATTATTCCGGGCGCACTGTCTTCAGCCGAAAGGACAATGAGGTCGCGGTCGCCATTTACTTTTTGCGGCGTCGTCAACGAGGCTACGAGGGTTCCGTCCGCCGAAAGAGCCGAAAGACTTGTGGCTCCCTGCAACCCGGTATCACTTCCGACGACTTTCATTTGACGGCTCGCCTGGTCCATAAACATCAGTTGATCAGTCGCTGAGCCCGCAAACGTCTTTAATCCGGTAACGCTTCCGCCACTACCGAGTTGAATAGCGGATCCATCGGCTTTGGTCCATTCCTGATTGCCTGCACCCTGCCACACAGGTACCCGTCCCTTGGCTTTCAAATAAGCGAAGTACTGGCTGCGGATCTGGGCCACAGAGCGCTGCGTCGGCGCCATGGCAGCAACCGGAGACAATTGCCCGCGCTTTAACAATTCAACCGTACCTTCGGTTGAAAGCACGGCTACTTCGGAACGACGCTCGCCGTCAGCAATAAAATTTCCCAAGGCAAGGTCGGTAGCGGGCGCATCGAGCGTTACGCGCTCGAGCCGTGAAGCGGTGTCTGTTGAAATGTCGCGGCCTGGTTTCGGAATTTCGTGACCATGAACGATGACAAGTTCGCTGCCCGCAGCGGCTGCAAAATCAAAGTATGGATCGTCGTCCAACGCGCCAATCTGTATAGCATCCGCGGCAGCCGGCAACGCATAACTAGCAACGTCGCCAAAAACTTTCTCAGTGTTTGCGGTGTAAACTTTGGCCGCATGACCGCTGTCTGAATTGACGGCGGCGATGGCGCACATCGTAGTGCCGAACGGCTGGCTGAAACTGCCGGCGGTCAGCGCGCTGATCGAGCCTTCAACGGGCACCGCGCGTAGTTCCGCAAAGCCGCCGTCGCCGTTTCCATCAAATAACTGCAACGCCGCGCCCCCGCGCGCAGCCGTCAAAATGTCCGCATAGCCATCGCCATTCAAATCCTGGACGAAGATGAAGTTCGGCGCTTCGGGTAAATCGAGAACGTCAGCACCGGTTTGAAACGTGGGCGGCAGAATTCCCTTCGCTGCGTTATTGAAAATTTCCTGCTTCGTAGGAACAAACGCATCAGGGTTTCCTCGCTGCACACTGATAAAACCGCGCTGACCGAAAGCGTACCCAACCACCAGATCCGGAGCACCATCGCGATTAAGATCGCCAATTGCTAATCCCAGCGGATGCGCATTGCCTGATCTGAGCGCTTCGATCAACGAACCGTTGCCACGGTAATCCGTATTCAGTCGCGACGGTTGCTGAAGATTAAGAAGTTGTTTGCCTTGTGGAGTAAGTTTTAGTTGCGTCCCAGCGCGCCGAACCGTACGCTCGGCTGTCTCGCCTGTTACATAGACCGCGGCCAGCACTGCGCCGACAACTGCAAGCAACAACCCAAGCTTGAACAGTGGGCTCTTGAGGGCAAAGGGCAGTCTATTAATAAGAGGGCGGGTATCGAGGGATCGCATTTTATTACTCCTTGTAGTGAGTCTAGCGAGGCAGAAGCCAGCGTTAGCGTCGGTAAAATACTGAATGATGTGCAGCGCTCAACAAAGATGAGTGACGCGATACTTTACGTTGGCTTTATACGGCTGGTCAAGACGTTTAGTGGGAACAGTCCGTAGGAAAACCTCAACAAGCCCTTGGCTTTCAAAAACGAAGGGACGCCTCAAAAAGCACGTCCCTAAACTCTAAACTGTAGTGAGCCGCCGCTAATTACCGCAGTCCGGCGCTACGTCGTTGGTAATTGTCCATTCCGCATTGCCGTCACATTCGAAGACGCGATACACGAAACAGCCATTTTGATCTTCGGCGATTGCTTTCGTGCCGGCTCCGCTACAAGCCGAATTGCTAATCGTTGCGGTGCCGCCGCCCGGGGCAATTGTCGACGAATTCAACTGGTCGGCCCCCCAATTATCCTGATCCGTCGGCGAAAAATAGACGTGGCGAATCTCTCGACTGGAATTGTTGACAATGGTTAGGGTCATTTGAGGCTTCGCTGCGCGAGACAGTAACGGCGTTGCCACCACAGCTGCCACCGCCAAAAGAATAACGACAAAGCCGTAAATTGCAGTTCGTTTGCCGCCGACGTGAGTTTTCATGACTGACACCTTTCTTGGAAATTCAAGATAGCCAAAATAATTAGTTCGCTTCTTTAAAAAGGCCGAGGCGAGGGAACCCACCTTACGGGCAGGTTCCGTTCACCGTGTTCTTCGGACCACTATCGACCGCTGTACCGCCGCTCTGGTTCAACGGAACATAAACCTTCGCGGTAGCAGTTCCGACATGACCTTGAGAATCGGTCACCCGGAACGTAATCGTGTAAACGCGTCCGTCGAGATTGCCGTCGCGTTCAGCGCGAAGTTGGACCGACTTGCAGTTGGCGGCAATAACCATGTCGTTGATGGTGCTGCCGTCAGCGCCGCCTGGATTGTCATCCAACTCGTCACTGGTCACATTAGCAATGACTACATCGTTGATGTCGACGCTGGCATCGCATGAATCGCTTGCCGATGCGACCAGGTCGGTCACGTTCACCGTGCGATACTGGTGGTTAGGTGGCCACAAGCTGATGGTATTGCCCTTCAACGTTATCGTCGGAGGCGCAGAATTAACCGTCAAACTGGCCGTCTGTGACGCGGTATTGCAAGCTCCCGTGGTTTCGACGGTGTAGTTGCCGGCGTCACCAGGTTGCACGTTGCTGATCGACAATGTGCTCGTCGTGGCGGTGCTATTGATTGTCACGCGACCACCAAGACTGCCATTGCTCAACGTCGTCGCACCTTGCTTCCAAACAAAGCTGAATGGCCCTGTTCCGGAAGCTGTGGTACTGAACGTCGCGGTCGATCCTTCACACGCCAACGCGTCGCTCGGGTCAGTTGTCGATGTGTTCTGGTTGACCGTCAACGTCGCCGACTGGCTAACGGCGCCGCAGTCTCCAGTAACAGTCAGACCCACAGTGTGAGTGCCAAAGCTCAACCCCGTCGTGGGTACGTTAATGCTTGACGTGTCACCGCCAAAAGCATTGCCGTCCAACGTCCACGCGTAATGGATGTTGGTTCCGCTTGCGGTAGTTGAGAAATTGGCTGTCGCACCTTCACAAACAGTTACGTCAGCTGGATCCGATGCAACGGTGTTCGCCTGCACGGTCAGACTTGCTGTCTGCACGGCGTTGCCGCACGCCCCGGTAACGGTTACCGATACCGAGTGAGAACCAACACTCAAACCGGTAGTGTCGACGTTTAGGGTGCTGCTGTTGCCGCCTGCCGGTGAACCGTCGACCGTCCATGCATAAGTGAATGGACCAGTACCACTCGCTGTCGTCGAGAAGTTTGCCGTTGCACCCTGACAAACGGTTGCGTCGGCCGGATCAGTTGTCGCGGTATTCTGGTTGACCGTTAGGGTTGCGCTTTGCGTGACTGTTCCGCAGTCTCCGGTAACCGTCAGCCCCACAGTGTGAGTGCCATAGCTCAAGCCCGTCGTCGGCACGTTAATGCTTGACGTGTCACCGCCAAAAGCATTGCCGTCCAACGTCCATGCGTAATGCAGATTAGATCCGCTTGCACTGGTCGAGAAGTTTGCAGTTGCACCCTCGCAAACAGTCTGATCTGCGGGATCACTGGCTGTCGTCGAGGCGCCTGAACTGATCGCGCGTGTATCGGTGCCGTTGTCGAGCGTGGCCGATACGATTGCCGAAGTTGCCCCCGCCGTAAATGTCGTACTTGCTGTTCCGCCACTGACCAACGCGGTAGTGGGAGAAACACTGCCACTTCCGCTCACAGCAAACGTTACCGTCTCACCGTCAAGCGAAGTTGGACTGATCGATCCATTAGCAGAATTCTGATTGAACGAAGCGGTTATCGGTGTGGTGACGCCCGAACAGGCTGTCGTCGTTCCGGCGGTTACTACTAAATCAATTCTCGGGCTGGTAATCGCACCGCCACTAACTGTGTCGCAGCCGGCTGAGCCTGGAGCAGCGTCACATCCCCACCAGTTATTGATCGCGCTCACCGAGCCTGAGCCGACGCTTGCGAGGCCGCTGCCACCGCCAGTAGAAACATTTCCGAAAAACCGCGACAGGGTGACGCTGACAGGATTGTTGCTGACGAACGCGACAGCGCCGCCGCTGCCCCCACCAGTCGCCGCGTTGCTCTCGAAACTCGAGTTAGTAATGCTAAGACTGTTGCCGGTTCCGGCCGCATCGATAAAGATTCCACCACCGGCTGGAAAGCCACCGCTTGCTGATGCCTGGTTGCCGTTGAATTTCGATCCGGTAACCGAAAGAGTGCCGGATGATCCTGGACCAGCTGCGTTCGGAAGGTCGTAAAAAATACCGCCGCCCTGTGAGCTGGACGAGTTGTTGCTAAAAGTTGAGGTTTGAACCGAGAGGTTACCAGTCTGGTTGAATATGCCGCCACCAGAACCAAACGGATTGCTGTTATCGTGAATGTTGCAACTAACGATGGTGGTGCTACTAACACCGGTGGAGTTATCGACGCCGGTAAAAATTCCGGAGAACGAACCGCCTGTAATTTCAAGGTTCTGCAGCGTCAGGGTCACAGCTTGCGGTGTGTATGACGCGTCGGCAAAACCGGTAGTGATCACATCGTTGCCGCCAACGGTCTGTTCGATTCGCGGAGTTCCACCCACGCCAACGATTGTTGTCTCATGATTGAAACCACTGCCAACTTCCAGATCGTTAAAAGCGGTCGTGCCGGTGATGGCCGGCGTCTCGGGGTTCGCCACGCTTAGCGAATAGGTCCCGTTCGCGGCCGGCACATTGATCGTAATCGGACCCACCACACTCGTAATCTGTGTATTGGCATTCAAAACGGCCCCGCGCAGGCTGGACATTTGAAATGGGTCCGCCGCCGTACCAGTGCCGCCGTGGATCACAACGTCGGTGTTATCAGCATTGCTTGTAACCGTGTAATAGATTCCGGGAAGAGGTGCTGGAGGTGATGCCGGCGAGCCCGCCGAGGCACGAAACCCTGCCAATGCAAATGCAGTTAAGAGACCGGCAAGAAGAACCGTAAACCCGCGACGGGTTATGTGGTTATAAAACGAGTGCTTCACAGTGGCACCTCCGCTAGTGTTTGAAATGGTTAAGGGTCGCGGAAAGAATCGAGGTCTTATGAGTCTACGTCCGCGTCAAATTGTATGGCCCAACAAACCGATTTGCTGTAAATGATTTAAGACCTTTGCGTCGGTTCTGCCGAGCACTACGAGTTCGGTTGCTGCTTTTGCCGGAGAGTAGGTGCGTACCTCTTGAGAATCTCCGGACACAAACCGCGTATTCCAGTAATTCGTCTCGCTTGTCAAACTAAGTGTGAATTCAAGCTCACCTGATTGTCTTTCAAAGCTCTCGATCCGGTAAATCATGATGGACCAACTGGTGCTGTCGAACGTCGATATCGAGATTTCGTCGGTCAGTTCGATATTGGCCCAAACTACAAAACAATTGATCGGCGATACGTTTTCAATCCTCCAGGTCGCCGTTAAGTTGGTCAGATCCAACGAGCCCGCTATCGAAGCCAGGTCAACATCGACTAACGTTTTGGCTTCACCAACAAATCTGACCTGGTCCTTCTGCAGCAACGCCAACGGGCTATTCAGAGCCAACGAATTAAAGTATTCAAAGCTGCCCGACGTTCCGACCGGCAGGCGAGCAGGTTGCGGATAGCTCGCCGGCGCCGCCAGCAGGGTCACTCGGCGCGGGATAAGAGAACCACCCGGCTTGAGAAAACGCTCGCGCGCGTCTGCCATTATCGGAACGATCTGCTCTTCAAAGATCACGTTTCCGATCGTCTCGGAAACTACGACATCAAAATCGCGATCCAGTTGGACTTCACGAGAGTCGCCATTGATAACTTCAACACGGTCCGCCACGCCGTTGTCGTAGGCCAGGCGCCGGATGAGACCGATCAGGATTACATCTCGCTCGATCGCTACGACGCGCTGTGCACCCAGCATGGCTGCGGTGATCGCCCAAACCCCGCTTCCCGAACCGATGTCGAGCACTGCCGATTTCGGCGTTACTACAGATTTCAGAGCTTCAAAGAACGTCCGGTTTCTAAGTTCGTCCGAAAGCAGCAGGTGATGTACATCCAGAACCTGGGCGGCGTGCGCGAATAACTTTGCTTCAGCCTCAAGTTGTTCCGTCGAACGCCTTCCCATTTGATCGCCGGGGCCACTCAAAATCACATGCCCACTTTCGCCCGGTGCGTCTCTCTATGGACGCTGTGGGAATACGCCCTGCAACGCAATACAAAAGTTCAGCGTGAGATACGGCTGCATATTGTTATGCGGAAGACTACTCCCCGCTATCGACAGCGCTGCAGGATTCATCAACGCTGGTGTCGACGTCGCGGTATACATGTTTACCGTCGCGCGGCGGCCACCGCCCTTCGCCCATACGTTGCCGGTGGGCGCCAGCTGGTCGGCGCCTGCACTCGCTCCGCGCGCCGGTGTATGCGAATGCACAGGCATTTCCGTGACCAGCAGCGTTATGGATTCAACGCCCGACTCTTCACCAATGCTGTAGCTGGTTAAGCCTTGCCCCTGACCCCAATGGACGGGAGCTCGACCCTGCAAGTCTGGCAAGGCAAAAGTCGTTTGCCCATTGCCGCCATAGAACGTACCTAATAGCGCGAATAGCGCAGTATTCTGGCTGATCGATAGTAGTTGTCCGTCACAAAAGGCCCAGCCTCTTGGGGGGAAATTAAAACCGAACATTCTGATCTCGCCGACAAACGGATTCGACATCGCGATCTCCTTCCGCGCTAGTTTTGCGACGGGAAAAGTCCAACTAAGTTGATGATGAAATTCAGCGTTAGAAACGGCATGCGATTCTCGTGCGCCTGGCTGCCACCGGTGTTATTGATCGCCTGTGGAGCCATTGCCGTGTTCTGTGTCGTTGCATAAATCTGCTGACCGCCGCTGGCCCAAAAATTTCCACCCACCAATGAAGAGTCAGCGGTAGTACCGCTGCCAGTGACCTGGTGTGTGTGCGCCGGCATCGTTGAAGACGTCAGCGTCACCGATTCCGAGCCGGCCCGCTCGCCGAGCGTGTGTCCATTCCCCATGTGAATCGGAACATTGCCGCGCATATCAGGCAGGGCAAAAGTGGTTTGCCCATTGCCGCCGTAGGTTGTGCCCAGCAAGGAAAAGAGCGCTTGATTCTGGTTGATTGGCATCAATTGGCCATTCGAGATGGCCCAGCCTTTGGGCGCCCAATTAAAGCTGACGATTCTCAGTTCGCCGAGAAATGCATCCGACATAGTGACTCCTTTTCAGCGTGTCTCTGCCCGGTTCAATCCTTCCTAATTTTGCGACGGGAAAAGACCGAAGAGCGAAATTGCAAAAGTGATTACCAAAAACGGCATGCGGTTCTCGTGCGGCTGGCTACCACCGCTCGGTCCGACCGTCTGGTTGTTCATGTTCGTATCGGTGCTCGCGCCCGCGGTGAACTGCACGGCTGCGGTGTTTGCGTTTGCCGCCCAGAAGTTGCCGGTGGGACTGGCACTTCCCCCGGCGCCGGAATTGGCCAAAGGGACGTGGCTGTGAACCGGGATTTGTTGGGTGGTCAGGGTAACGCTCTCAACGCCGCCCTGCTCGCCAAGTTGATAAGTCGATCCGGACAAGCCGGTTCCCTGATGCAACGGAACGCGGCTTTGCAAGTTCGGCAAATTAAAAGTCTCCTCGCCGTCACCGCCATACGTGGTGCCGATGATCTGGAACAAGACTTCGTTCTCTGAGATCGGCATTGACTGGCCATTACATAAAGCCCACCCGACCGGCGGG
>DATENN010000120.1:0-11705 GCA_035275045.1 Pyrinomonadaceae bacterium | reverse complement strand
CGTCGTCTAAATTATTTGAAGGGAGAAAGGACAAAAGCTCACGGACCATTTGTAGCGCATGCTCGTCGGAGTCGGCGGCAAAGTGCGCGACGCCCGAAACGCGATTGTGCGTCATTGCACCGCCCAGTTCTTCTTTTGTCACCTCCTGATGCGTAACCGTCTTTATTACATCCGGCCCGGTGATGAACATGTACGACGTGTCCTTGACCATGATGTTGAAATCAGTTATTGCCGGACTGTAAACGGCCCCGCCCGCACATGGACCAAGGATGCAACTAATTTGCGGGACGACTCCACTGGCCAGCGTATTTCGCAAAAAGATATCCGCGTAACCCCCAAGACTGACGACGCCCTCCTGAATGCGCGCGCCTCCTGAATCGTTCAAACCGACGATTGGAGCGCCGACCTTCATGGCCAGGTCCATCACCTTACAAATCTTTTCTGCATGAGTTTCTGACAGGGAACCGCCGAAAACTGTGAAGTCCTGAGCGAATACAAAAACCTTTCGTCCATCGATCAATCCGTGACCGGTTACTACGCCGTCGCCCGGATAAAGCTGTTCATCCATGCCAAAATCGCGCGATCGGTGAACCACAAACTTGTCGAACTCTTCGAATGTGCCCTCGTCAAGCAGAAACTCGACGCGCTCTCGCGCAGTCAGTTTTTTTGCGGCGTGTTGCTTTTCCACGCGCGCGCTTCCGCCGCCGGCTTCAGCTTCGCGTGAACGCTCCCTGAGGACGTCAAGTTTCGACTTTGATTGTTTAGGCTGCTGTTTAGGCGGCATATTTTAAGCTTGCTCAAAGGGAAACCGGCGCTCCTGGATCATACTGGTCAACTCAGCGAGCGCTTTGCGAGCATTGTCCTGAACTTCATTCGAGTAGCCGTACTTAGAGGTATTTGCCTCGAAGTCCTCAACATCCACAATCTGATACGAGAAGTCGGGTGCTACCAGCACGTCAAGATCGAGATCGACGTAACTTAAAACATTTCCATCGAAAATCGGCGGCACGTTAACGTTGCAGTAAAAATTTCTAAAGCCACCGCCCGGATCGGAAAAGCGAAATACATTGTACCAACGATCGAGCCAGTAATATTCCAAACTCTGCGTTCCGGCGGCGATTGTTCCCAGCAAGTCGTGTGTAATTTCTTTGTCGAATATGCCGTCGAGCACCAGTAACGTGTTTTCGCGCCGGACCAACTCGGCTTCCCATGAGCGGTGAGGCTTTCCGTCAAGCTTGAATGTGCGCACCTGGATCACAGTGAAATGCGTTCGTTGAACCAGGCATTTAGCTGCGACCGCTCTTGCGCCAATCGGCGAGAAACTGTGCTTGGCCTTTGTCCGTCAACGGGTGATTGAACAGTTGATCGATTACTTTGAAGGGAATGGTTGCGATGTCAGCGCCCATGCGCGCGGCTTCGATCACGTGTATAGGGTGCCGCATGCTCGCAGCCAGGACTTGGGTTTTCCATTCATAGTTCCGGTAAATATCGATGATGTCCTGCAGGAGCACCAAACCATTTTCGCCGATGTCATCGAGCCGGCCCAGAAACGGACTGATGAACGAGGCGCCCGCCTTGGCCGCAAGAATTGCCTGCGCCGCGGAAAAACAAAGCGTGACGTTGACCTTGATGCCCTCGCTCGAAAGCTGTTTTGTAGCTTTCAAACCATTACGGGTCAGCGGGCATTTGATTACTACGTTGGGCGCAATCTTCGCATACTCTCGTCCCTGCGCGACCATTCCGTCTGTTTCTTCACTGGTGCACTCAGCGGACACAGGACCGCTTACGATTTTACAAATCGCGCCAATGTGCTCTTTGAAATCGACGTTGCCTTCTTTAGCGATTAGTGAAGGATTAGTCGTGACGCCGTCCGCGATGCCGAAAGTGGCGGCTTCGCGAATCTCGTCCAGGTTCGCGGTATCTAAAAAGAATTTCATAACACTCCTTTAATGAATTGAAAGAACTCAACAGACGCTGTTCCGCAGAATGCCAACGCCGTCAACCTCGACTTCGACCGCGTCGCCCGGCTGCAAGCGTGACACCCCGGCGGGCGTACCAGTAACAATTAAGTCCCCGGGAAACAGGGTCATGATATTCGAGATGTATTTGATCAGGAAGGGAACTGAAAAAGCCATGTCAGCGGTGTTGCCTTTTTGTTTTTGAACTCCGTTCACCCGAGTTGTCACGGTCACGTTCAGCGGATCGATTTCGGTCTCGACTACAGGGCCGGCCGGACAAAACGTGTCGAACGACTTGGCACGGGTGAACTGGACGTCTTTGCGCTGAAGATCGCGCGCCGTCACATCGTTGACGCAGGTGTAACCAAGCACGTAGTCGAGTGCTTTCTCGTCCTCTTTCAGTTTTTCAGCGGTCCGCCCGATGACCACGCCTAACTCGCCCTCGTGCTCGACCTGTTGAGAAGCGTCGGGCAACTTAATACATTCACCATGGCCTATGAGTGCGGATGGCGCCTTAAGAAAAAGCAGTGGTTCGTCCGGCATTTTATTGCCCAGTTCAGCCGCGTGTTCGCGGTAGTTGCGACCAACACAAACTATTTTCGACGGTTGCACGGGGGCGAGGAGTGTTACTTCCGACATTTTCATTGAACGTTTTGAATTATCGAAAGAAACCTCCTCAATTCGAATTGCGTCAGACAGGTGAACCGTTTCGTTATCGATAATCCCGAACTGCGGGCGAGAATCCTCGGCAATTGTGAACCGGCAAAGGCGCATGTGTGGACTTGATGACGCGGAAGCTAGGGCACTACTTCGGTAATAATTTCCGACGGCTCGCTCGTGTTACCTGTCTCATCAACAGCAACCACGTAATAGTAATAGCGCTTACCTGACTCTACCTTTTCATCCTGGAACGTCGTCTTCGTCAGTAGTGCGCCGTTAATTTTGGTCCAATTGTTTTTCGGCAAATCCGGATCGGTCGAGCGGAAAATGTTGTAGCCCGCGACGTCGGCTTCAGGATTTGCAGGGAAGAACAGCGAGAGGCGGCCCGGCGCCGCAGCGATTGTGATCGACGCGGGCGCTGAAGGCGCAAACACGTCCTTGGGAGAAACAGAAATCGAATTTGAGTTCAGGCTTTCGACCTGCCCGCCCTCGGTCCCCAGTGAAACAGAACGAACGATGTATCGATACGTCTCTCCGAATTTGAAATTCTGATCGACGTACTGATTTCCAGTGACCAGGGTCCCGTTGATCGGCGCAGGACTGACCTCGGTGTCCGACTCGGAAATGCGATACACGTTGTAACCGAGTAGGTTGACTGGAGTTGAACCGTCGATGTTGGTCGCCGGCGCTTGCCAACTTATCGTTAAAGCATGTTCGCCAACTTCTTTTCCCGTGGCGATCAAGGTCGGCGGGTTGGCGACGCGTGCAGCCGGCTCGAGCAACAGGAAATTTGAAAACGCCGCCCGCTGGCCCGCAGCGTTTACGTAGCGCACAGCGTAACGCAACCGCGCCGGTTCACCAGCCAACTCCAGCGTGTCGGTATAGGTAAGGGTGTCGCCGGCGTTCTTTATTTCGTCGAACGTCACCGAACCAATCAGCGTCGAGCGCGCTGCGAACTCTTCTTCCGTCAAAGCCAATGGCGCGCGCGGCTTTTCCGCCAGGCGATACACGTCGATGCGTCGAATGCTTTGCACGCTGGCATCGGGAGCGTTGCGGCGCGGAGCCGGCCAACTGAGAATTACCTGATTACCTCGTTGAATTCCCGAAAGCGATTCAGTTCGCTGCTGCACGCGTTCCGTCGGAGGTAGAGGCGGGCGACGCTTGCCGCAGGCGAGACTGCCAATCAACAACACCGCTAGCGTCGGAAGCAAAATGATCTGACGAAGCGCCGCGGCAGGTCGGCGCGAATAGGATCTGTTTTGGAACTTAAAGACGCGAACAGTAGTTTTCACAGAATATAGCGACTGAGGTCCTGGTCCTTAACAGTTTCAGCAAGCATTGCGTTGACATAGCCCGCATCGATCAGTTGCTTCTTCGGTTCCAGATCCGGACCTTCAAAACTGATTTCTTCCAACAACTTTTCCATTATCGTCTGCAACCGTCGCGCCCCGATGTTTTCGGTATTTTCATTTACCCGCGCCGCAAAATGCGCGATCGAATCGATTGCGTCGTCACTGAAATCAATCGTGACTCCTTCCGTCTCCATCATCGCCTGATACTGTTTCACCAGCGCATTTTTCGGTTCCGTAAGGATGCGTTTAAAGTCGTCGACCGTCAGCGATTCCAGCTCGACCCGAATCGGAAAGCGTCCC
This sequence comes from Pyrinomonadaceae bacterium, assembly GCA_035275045.1. Taxonomy (GTDB): domain Bacteria; phylum Acidobacteriota; class Blastocatellia; order Pyrinomonadales; family Pyrinomonadaceae; genus PSRF01. The sequence goes on along the minus strand of DATENN010000120.1, from coordinate 7,435 downwards.
TGTAATTCAGGAATTAGATCGGCGGGCTTGGACACATGAAAAGCCCCGGCGGCAATGAACAAAATGTGATCAGTGCGCACCATGCCATAACGCGAATTGACGGTTGTTCCCTCGACGATCGGTAAAATGTCGCGCTGCACACCTTCGCGTGAGACGTCGGGCCCATGACCAGCTTCGCGACCGGCGATCTTGTCGATTTCATCGAGAAAAATGATGCCCGCAGACTCCACGCGCTCGATTGCAGCGCGCGCGACCTGGTCCATATCGATCAAACGCTCTTCCTCTTCCGCCATCAGGTATTCGATCGCTTCATCGACGGTCATCTTGCGGTTCTTGGTACGGCCCTGGAAGAGATTGCCCAACATGTCTTTCATGTTGATGCCCATTTCCTCGACACCCTGCGGGCCAGCCAGTTCGATGACCGGAAAAGATTTTTCTCGAATCTCCATCTCGACAATCCGGTTGTCGAGCTTCCCGTCGCGCAACTGTTGTCTCAGTTTTTCACGAGTGCGCTGAAATTGATCATCACGACCAGCATCCAGCGTCGTTGTCGTTGCTGTCGAAAGCTCATCAGTTGGGGCGTTTTCAAAGTCATAGTTACCAGAAGACGAGCGTGGCGGTGGCAATAACAAATCCAGCAGACGCTCCTCGACGTTTAGTTCGGCCTTTTCTGCGACCTCGTCACTTTTCTCCTGGCGGATCATTTCCACTGCAATATCAGTCAGATCGCGAATCATGCTTTCGACATCGCGACCGACGTAGCCCACTTCAGTAAATTTTGAAGCTTCAACTTTTAGAAAAGGCGAGTCCGACATTCGCGCCAGGCGTCGCGCAATTTCAGTTTTACCGACACCGGTGGATCCAATCATGATCATATTCTTCGGCATAACGTCGACCGCCATTTCCGGCGGCAACTTCTGCCGGCGAATACGGTTGCGCAATGCGATTGCGACTGCGCGTTTCGCGTTGCGCTGTCCTACAACATGCTTATCGAGCTCAGCGACGATCTGCCGCGGCGTCATCTCGTCCAACTGCAAATCTTCGTCAACATCACCTTCGAGATAAATAACCATAAAGACGCCTACAGTTCTTCAACCACGATATTTTGATTTGAATAAATGCAAATTTCTCCGGCGATACCTAACGCCTCTACGGCAATTTCCTTTGCAGAAAGCTCGGTGTATTTTGCGAGCGCCCGCGCCGCTGCAAGTGCGTACGAGCCGCCGGACCCGATCGCCAGCACGCCGTCGTCCGGGGCAATTACATCGCCGTTTCCTGACAACAAAAATGAACTCTTCGCATCAGCCACCACCAGCAACGCCTCCAGGTGACGCAACACTTTGTCGGTGCGCCACTCCTTGCTCAGTTCGATGGCGGCGCGTTCGAGGTTGCCGTGATATTGCTCGAGCTTGCTTTCAAAGCGAGTCAGCAAAGCAAAAGCGTCAGCCGTCGATCCGGCAAAACCGGCGAGTATGCTGTCGTTGTATAACCGGCGCACCTTTTTGGCCTTACTTTTCATGATGGTTTCGCCGAGCGTGACCTGACCGTCACCGGCGAGTGCAACGCGGCCGTCCTTGCGAACCAGCAACACGGTGGTGCTGCGAATGCGGGATGATTTGGCTGGCATTTTTGGCAAAGGTCACTATAGGAAGTGCTTTGAATGCAAGTCAAGCAAGCAACCTTCAATGCGTCTGCGAGTGCGAACGTTTGTGGAAATTAGGCTATGATATTTGCAATCATGAATCGCGAACTGTTCGGCAAAACTCATCCATCGCCTGGTGCCAGGCGGCCACGGATCGGCATTACGATGCGCTTGGAGTTGTCGTCCGATCGTTTCTATCTTGCTCGTTTTTACAGCGAAGCGGTTGAAGCAGCCGGCGGCGCCCCCGTGCACATCAGCCTGATTCCTAATCCCGATTACATAACGACGGTGATGGATTCGCTCGACGGAATAATTCTTCCCGGAAGTGATTCTGATGTCGATCCATTACGCTATGGTGCGCAACCGCACCCGCAACTTGGCACTGTTGTACCGGTTAAGGATGAGACCGACTTGCTCGTGCTGGAAGAGATCGAACGCCGCAATCTTCCGCTCTTCGCAATTTGCTTTGGCATGCAAATACTAAACGTGTCACGCGGCGGCACCTTGATTCAGGACATAAGTTCCCAAATGCCGAACGCAATTAAGCACGAACAAGGCCCGCCGCGCGATCGCCCGTCGCACACAGCAACGTTCGGCAAAGATAGTTTGCTTGCAACGATCGCTGGCGGACTCAGCGCGGCCGTCAATAGTCATCATCACCAGGCGGTGGACAAACTCGGTGCGAATTTATCAGCGACGGCGTGGTCCACGGATGGCTTGATTGAGGCCGTAGAGGATCCGCGGCCGGAACGTTACGTCGTCGGTGTCCAATGGCATCCGGAACTGGGCTGGGAAAAAGATCAGCTTTCGCAAGCTCTGTTTGCTGACTTCGTGAATGCTTGCGAGCGGAGCACCACCACTGTCGATTCATTCGTCGCCACTCAAAGCTAGAAATGAATCCAAAGGAACTATCCCTCGCGGACCGAGTCGCAGTTGTCACCGGAGGCTCGAGAGGAATCGGTCGCGCTACGGCTGAGTTGTTCGCGATGCTCGGCGCCAAAATCGTTGTGAACTATGCGAAAGACGAAGCAGCTGCACAGTCAGTGGTTGCTTCTATCGAGAAAATTGGTTCGGAAAGCATCCCCGTGAAAGCCGACGTTTCGCGCATCGACGAAGGACAACGATTGATCGATGCTGCGCTGGCGCACTTTGGCCGCGTCGATATTTTGATTTGCAACGCCGGCATCTGGCAGGGCGCGCCGGCTGACGAATTGCGCGAAGAGCTTTGGGACCACACCATGGAGATAAACCTTAAAGGCGTTTGGAGCGTATGTCGTGCTGCTATTCCTCATATGAAGAAACGGCGCGAAGGCAAGATCGTGATTGTGAGTTCGACGGCAGGACAGCGTGGAGAAGCGAACTATTCAAACTATGCAGCATCGAAAGGCGCGCTCATTGCTTTTACAAAATCATTGGCAAGCGAGTTAGGAGAGTGGGGAATCAACGTTAATGCGGTCGCTCCCGGTTGGGTCGATACTGATATGACTAACGATGCGCTGGGTGGCAGCGAAGAACGGGACGAGATCGCGCGCAGCATTCCCATTGGTGAAATTGCGAGCGCCGGAGATATTGCCGGTCCTATTGCGTTCCTATGCACTGCGTGGGCACGTCACATCACGGGTGAAGTGCTAAACGTTAATGGCGGATCAGTACTCTGCGGTTAAAGCTTTACCTTAACTTAATGAATAGAATCAAAGTTCAGCTGGGAATTGAGAGCTTACTGAAAGAGAGAGCGACGTCTCTGCGCGGCGCGCGAGTGGGACTGCTGTGCAACCAAGCCTCAGTTGATCACTCCTTCAGGCATGTTGCCGACTTGCTTAAAGAGGGATCCGATCTGGACTTGCGCGCTCTGTTTGGCCCTCAACACGGAATACGCGGCGACGTGCAGGACAATATGGTCGAGACCGACCACGCGATAGATCGCGAGACGGGCCTGCCCATTTATTCGCTGTACAGTGAAACACGTGAACCGACCGCGAAAATGTTTGAAGACATTGATGTCCTGATCGTTGATTTGCAGGACGTTGGCTGTCGCATCTACACCTTCGCTTACACGATGGCGAACTGCATGATTGCGGCCCGGAAGTTTGGCAAGAAGGTGATCGTTTGCGACCGCCCAAATCCAATCAACGGAAGCGCCGTCGCCGGTAACGTACTGGAAGCGGGGCACGAATCTTTCGTTGGACAGTATTCACTACCGACCCGGCATGGCATGACGATGTGCGAGTTGGCCAGGCTTTTCAACGATTACTTCAAAATAAATTGCGATCTTGACGTGATTCCAATGTCCGGTTGGCAACGGCAGGCGTGGCACGACCAGACTGATGCGCCCTGGGTTCTGCCGTCGCCAAACATACCCACGCTCGACTCGGCAACAGTGTTTCCCGGTACAGTCCATTTCGAAGGAACAGAGATTTCGGAAGGCAGGGGAACAACCCGCCCCTTTGAATTGATTGGCGCGCCGTACATCGTCCCCGAACAATTCGCGAAAGCATTGAACTCGCTAACGCTGCGAGGGGTGTATTTTCGTAGTTGCATTTTTCGCCCAACTTTTCAAAAGCATGGAGGCGTCAGTTGCGGTGGGGTTCAAATCCATGTTCTTGATCGAGAGGCGTTCGAGCCGGTGACCGCGGGCCTTGCTATTGTTAAAGTAGCTTATGACCTGTATGGCGATGAGTTTCAATGGAAGCAAACGGCATATGAATACGTTTTCGATCGCAATCCATTTGATGTAATCGCCGGGACGACCAAAGTGCGTGAAGCAATTGAGCAACTGCAAGACATTCCTGAGCTTGAGGCAAGCTGGCAAGGGGAGCTGAATCAATTTAAAGAAGTGCGTGAAGCTTACCTTTTGTACCACGCGTAACCTAAGGTTCATTGTTAAAGGTCGGCGCGCCGATGATTAAAGTCGCGTATTAAGAATCGAAAGACGCGCGAGCCATTACTAAACTGAATCTTGAACGTTGTAATCTGATCGCTGGAGGAAGATTTGAGTAGAGTTGAGTCCGAAAGTTTAGAGCCGGAACATGCGACTGGTCGCGACTGGCTGATGGGTCTGGCAGCGTGGCTTGTGCCGGGGCTTGGTCACCTGTTGCAGGGGCGTTGGCTTCGTGCATTGTTACTCGGAGGCGCGGTCTGGATAAGTTTTCTGGGCGGGCTATGGATGGGTGGACACTTGTTTACTGTTACCGGCGCTGAGCCGGGAACTTCGTCGCTGTTGCAATTGCCGCCAATGATCGCAAATCTTGGTTCCGGGATTCTTTATCTTGTCTCATGGGTTTTCGGCGTGGGCTTTGCCGATGATCCGGCGCACGCGGCGCGTGCCACCTACGAGTACGGCAACACGTTTCTATTGACCGCGGGGCTGCTAAATTATTTGGCGATGCTCGATGCTTTCGATATTTCGGCCGGGAGGAAATCATGAGACATTTCCTCGTTATGACGGCCTTCGCCGTTGTTGCTGCGGTCGTGTTCGGCGCCGTCGCCAAAGACAATCATCGCGACCGTGTGGTCTATGGACTTAAAGTGTTTCTTGAGTTCATGGCCATCGGTATTATCCTCAGCTGGATACTCTATTTTCTGCCTTGGTGATGTTTGCTTTAGCTAATGGCAATTATCGAAACTGAGGCGCTGGTACTGCGCACTTACAATTTTGCCGAAGCGGACAAGATCGTTGTCTCACTTACCCAGGCCTCAGGCTTGATTCGCGGCGTAGCTAAAGGTTGTCGAAAACTTAAGAGCCGCTTTGGCGCCGCCCTCGAACCTTTCACCCTAATCAAACTGGTTTACTACGAGAAGGAAAACCAGGAGCTTGTTTCGCTGCGCAACGCGGACATTGTTCAATCTCATTTCGATCTCTCCAGCCAGGCAGAAATGCTTGCGGGCCTCGCATACATGGGCGACCTGATCATAGAGTTCTCACCACCGCACGAAGCCAACGACAATCTTTTCCGAATGGTCAAGGCGTGCCTGGATGCAGTTTCGAACTCGCCCACTGATCTTCAAATGGCGTTGCGCTATTTCGAAATTTGGTTATTGAAGTTGCAGGGCTTTCTGCCAGACGTGCGGCGTTGCGGCGAATGTCACTCGGAATTCGCTAATGCGCGTGAAGCGTTCTTGAATTCGGATCTTGTGCTGCGCTGTCGCTCATGCGGTCACGGCCAGGGACGTGTTTTATCACGGTCGCTGCAATCGCAACTGCAAGCAACGCAGAAGCTTTCGCCCCAGAAATTTCTTCAGGCATCACATGAGGTATCGGATAATGTGCACAGGGAATTCGCTGAACTAACGCACCAGCTGATTGGCCGCGCGCTCGAGCGCCAGCCACGTTTGCGTTCTACGTTTCAATAGCAGCTAGCTAAGAATTCGATGGCGAGAAAACTCATTCCAAAATATCTGCTGCTTGAAGCGTTACCTTATGTTTTTCTCTCGCTCGCGCTCCTGACGGCGATTCTTTTCACACAGCAAGCAGGCAGATTCGCCGAGCTTGCTGTCTACGCTGATCTGCCGCCTGAACTGGCCGCTCAAATCGCTGCCGCTCTTTTGCCAAGTGTTCTGGTGTTGACGTTGCCTGTTGCGGTGCTGGCCGGAATCGTCATCGGCTTCGCGCGAATGGGAAGCGATAGCGAAATCGTGGCTATACGCGCGTCGGGTGTGGGAACGTGGACCCTGATTTGGCCGGCGTTACTGATCGGCATCATCGCGACCGGATTTACTCTTTTTCTCCAGATGAAAGAAGCGCCCGAAGCCGCCCGCGATTTGCGGCGGGTTGCGGTTGAAGGCGCATTGAAAAAGCTTGAGTCTCCGGTCGAGCCCGGCACGTTCAACACGGAGCTGCCTGGATATGTGCTTTACGTTCGCGATGGCGACAGAACGCAGGGTACCTGGGGCCGCGTCTTCATTTACGCGCAACAGCAGGACGGATCGACTCGCGTCGTCACGGCACGGCAGGGTCGGTTGGATTCGTCAGCCGAACGATCAGAACTGGTGTTAAGCGACGCGCTCGCATTGAAGTTGCCGCGCGCGGACAGTTCCGAACATTCATACGTAGTTGAACATCTCGATCAGATGAGACTAGCGGTTAACACAGGGCGCGCCGCGCTGTTGCAGCGGCTCAGCGAGAAAGAGATGCAATCGGAAGAAATGAGTTGGGAAGATTTGCAGCAGCAGATGCAGTCGCCTTTAGTTGAAGAAAGAAGGGAAGGCGAAAGAACTTTCCACCGGCGCTTGGCGCTTTCGATGTCGCCGTTGTTGTTTGCGTTCTTTGGCGCGTTAGTCGGATTAAGAGTGCGACGCGGCGGCCGGGGCGCGGGCGTATTGCTGACGTTATCAGTCGCGGTGATCTACTACCTCATCTCGCTGCTCGGCGAATCGATGGCGCGCGGCAAAGGCACGCCGGTTGTCGTCGGCGAGTGGCTGGCTTCCATAGCGCTGTTGATATTTAGTTTGGGTCTATTGTTTGTGAACCGCGTTCCTGCAATTCACCTGCGGGAACGCTGGTTAAAGGCGCGGCACATTAAACCAGACGCCAGTCAAGAAGCTTTCGCTGAACACACTGTCGGCGCGGGACGATCTGGTTTTCCCAGCTTGCTTGATACAAATCTATTTCGAACGTTGACGGCGAGTTTCATACTCGCGTTTACTTCGCTGGTATTCATTTTTCTTATTTTCACGTTATTTGAGTTGTGGCGGTTCATCAGCTCCAATCACGTTGGCTCGGGCGTCGTTGCGCGCTACCTGCTATATCTTTTGCCATTCGTAGCAGTCGAACTGTTCCCCGCGACAACATTAATT
>DATENN010000119.1:0-5006 GCA_035275045.1 Pyrinomonadaceae bacterium | reverse complement strand
AATTTTCGTGCGGCGCGCGATTGTATTAATTGGCTTTCTAATCACGTTCCTGATGCTGTGGCGATTGTGGGGGTGACAAGAGATGCCGCCGGCAACTGAGCGTCCAAAATTGCCTCGAGCTTTTTATACTCGAATGAATGTGCTGACCGTTGCTCGCGAACTACTCGGCAAGATTCTGGTGGTGCCGGCGCGCGGCCAAAGAATTTCCGGAATGATTGTCGAAGCCGAGGCGTATCGCGGACCTCACGATCGCGCGGCGCATTCGTATGGCGGCCGCCGCACCGCGCGAACGGAAGTAATGTACGCCGTTGGTGGAACGGCTTACGTGTTTTTTGTTTACGGAATGTACAACCAGTTCAACGTGGTAACAAATATCCAGGACCGGCCCCACGCGGTATTGATTCGCGCCTTGCAACCGTTGGAAGGAATCGAATTAATGCGGCGCCGGCGTCACGGCCAGCCGGATCACAATCTCACCAATGGACCAGGAAAGCTCTGCATCGCATTGGGGATAGATCGAAGACTGAACGGGGCGGATCTTTTAGGCAACAAGGTTTGGATTGAAGAGGGCGAAAAGGTCGCGCGCTCGGAGGTGGCCTCCGGCCCTCGCATCGGTATCGATTATGCCGAAGAATGGATTCACAAACCGTGGCGGTTTTGGATTAGTGGGAATCCGTACGTGAGTCGCAAAGGCTGAACCTAACGTCTGCGCATCAATCGCTGCCATAGCGAATTTCCATGCGCCGGATCCGGTAACTGGCGAGGGCGAGTACCAGCGCGGTCACAATGATTAAACTCGGGATCGCAATCCATGCGGGAGTCGGCTCCGCGACGACTGCAAACGATCCTTCCGACACGGGCACAGGAACGAGTGACTGCAGATAGTGAATGACACTGATTTTCTTTAGCAGCGGCGGCATCAGAAAGTTCAGCCATTCCCAGCCGTAGAGCAAAACTGCTGGAATTATCGGATTGCGGAAAAACAATCCCACCACGAGAAAGAAGGCGCCATAACCGATGCACGCGAGCGCGGTAACGGTCGTGTATGTCAGTAATTGGCCCATGCCTGGACCATCAAGAAAGAACCTCACGCTTTCGGAATAAAAATGCGGCAAGTAGACCAACAGCATTGCCACGATGGTAGTGATGCCAAAGAGAACGACCGAAGTAACGAGCCCCGCAAGATACTTTCCAACCACAATTACTTCACGGCGCACGGGACTCAAAAAATAGAAATGCAGGCTGCGATCGATAATGTCGCCGCGAAACAAGTTCATGAATATCCACGCGCAACCAAAGAAAACAACCGTACGGAGAATTAATCCTCCATAAAAGATTGCGTAGATCATGTTGTACCGGTTGAACTCTCGCCACTCATCACCGGGCGGCGTAAAAGGCGCCAGCAACAGGAGTGGCATAATCGGCAGCAAAGCCAACAAGTAAAGCAGGATCGACCGCCGGCCGAAAAAGTTTTTTTGCACCTCCAACATGAAAATCGCGCGCGTTTGTCGCAGCCAAAGCTTCCAGGGCAGCGGTGGACGGGCAAGCGTTTTCGACGGTGCGATGTTGACTGTTGAAGTGCTCATTTTGTTGCCAATTCCCGCGCTGGAACTTTAGGCGCTTATGCCTTCTGAACCAATCAAATACTGGTAAACCGCGCTCAGGTCGTCATCTACCGGCGCGACCGACTCGACATTTATTTCACCTTCCGCTACGACCTGGTTCAGTAACAGATAAAAGCGATCTGCATCGCGCGTTTTAACGAAAAGGCCCATTCGATCGTCATGAAGCCGTGCCTCGACTACGTGATCTTTGTCAAATACTCGGGCCGCAAGTTTCGACGGATTGTCGCAACGAATGAGAATCTGCATCGGATGCTTTTGCATTTCATCGCGCACGCCGTGGACGTTTCCTTCGGCCACTATGTATCCGTTATTCAACAAGATGACTCGATCGGACATCATGTCGACTTCATGCAGGATGTGACTGGAAATGATCAGATGTAGCCCTTCGCTCGCCAGCTTTCTAAATAGCGCGATCGTTTCGGCGCGCACCATGGGATCAAGGCCATTGAGCGGCTCGTCCAGAATCAGTACCGCCGGCTGATGCGCGATTGCCTGCGCGAGTCGAATGCGCTGTCTCATCCCCTTGCTGTAGCCGGCGACTTTGCGATCGGCGGCGGTTGTTAGACTGACTCGATCAAGTGCGACTTCAGCCAGTTCGCGCGCCCTGGGTTTTCCGTGTCCGTGCACCAGCAGAAATGATTGAATGAATTCCCTTCCCGTCACCCCGCGCGGGAACGAATCGAACTGCGTGCAATAGCCGACCTTCTGGAAAAGTTGTTCCGGTTGATGCGTCGGAATATCCAGAATCGTGATGTGTCCGCGCGTCGGCCGCAGCAGTCCAGTCATCAAATTCATCAACGTTGACTTCCCTGCGCCATTGGGTCCAACGAGACTGGTAATTCCCGGCGCGATCTGCAAGTTCACGCGATTGACGCCGAGAATTTCGCCGTAAAATTTCGAAACGTCATCAAAAATGATCATCTCGGCGGAATCGCGGGACGCGGGTCGCGGATCGCGGATTTCGCTCCTGTCGCCGTTGTTTGTTGCTGTCGTATCAGACATAACGTTCATCAAACGATCATCAGCTTCGCAGGGAAGCCGGATCCCGCAACCGCGATCACTTAATCACTTCGTAGGCCTTCACCTTGCGCGAAAGCAGCGCCAGGCATGCAATGCAAATCAAAAATAATACGGACCACGACGCCCACAATGGCGGTTCGTTCATCACGATCTCGCGGACATTCCCATCCAGGTCCGCGATGTGCGCCGTGCTCTGCACAAAAGTTCCAAACATTCCCGAAGAAACATTTTTCATCAACGCGCCCAAGATGACGATGTTGCCCCAATGCGTCAAAAAAAGTTGGTTAACGACTTCGCCAAATACCGAAGGAATAAAAAATATTCCCAGCAGCGCGGCACTGGCGACCACTCGCCATTTCACTAAGGCCGAAATCGCCTGCGACATCAAAGCCAGCAGCAAAACCCAAACGACGCTGACAATGAAAATCGCGCTGGCCATGGATATGTTGTCGATGAACCAACGCCCGCCCTCCAGATAAGATTGAAACGCAAACAACAGGAGCTGCGGTATCCAGGTCATAGCCGACAACAGGATTAGCAGCACGGACATCTTGCCCAGCACATACTCAGTGCGGGAAAACGGCCGGCACAGGTAAAGCGGCAAAGCGTTGTTACGAAGGTCACGCGCGACCAGCGGCGGACCCAGCAACAACGTTAGAAAGAAAGCAAAGCTTGCTTGTAGATTTACGAACGTCTGAAAGAAGAACGTGTCGATCGGCAGCAGCTCGCGAACATTTACTTTCAAAATCGCGAGAGCGTTCACATTGTGATGCAGGTAAATGAGAATTGCTTCAACCAGCAAGGGGATGAAACACGCAATAAAAAAGGCCGTGAATAATTTTGACTTGAACACGTCGCGGAATGCGTGCCGCGGAATAATCAGAAAGCGACTCCATTCGGGCGTCAGCTTGCCGAGATACTGCTTGTAGGTTTGCTCATAAACCGCCATGGCCATTCTCCATAGCTTTAAGAAAGATGTCTTCGAGCGAATCGCGCTTGTAACTCAACCTGCGAATTTGCAGTTGCTGGTCGGCGGCGATGCGATAGAGATCGCGGACCTCGACGCCGCGCTGCAATACAACCTTTACGCGCGTATCGCTGCTCAATGCGTACTCACAACCGAGCGCGCTGACGGCCTCAGCGAATTTATGCTGGTCGCCGCGCGTCTCTAAGAGCAGAAACTTGCGATTAGCCTTGCGCTCTTCTTCCAGATTGCAATAGACGGCAAGCCGGCCATCTTTCAAAATCAGAATTTCCTCACAGCACTCTTCAACATCGCGCAACAAGTGCGAAGACAAAACGATGTGTGCCTTGCCACTGTCGCGAATTTCACGAACCAACCGGATCATGCGCGCCCGCGCCGGAGGATCAAGGCCATTCGTGGGCTCATCAAGAAAAATCAAACGCGGACCATGAACAATCGCCTGGGCCAGCTTAGCGAGCTGCTTCATGCCCAGCGAGTATGTATCAAGACTGCGATATCGAGCTTCGCCCAAACCGACATAAAACAACGCCTCGTGCGCTCTCTCTAACGCGGCTTCCGATGGCAGTCCCGACAACTCTGCCATCAGGCGAACGAACTGAACGGCACTCATCTTGGCGATAAACGAGTCCCGTTCAGGCATGTAACCGATTAACGAACGAATTTGTTTTGCGTCCGTGATGATGTCGCGACCGAAGATGTGCGCCGTACCGGACGTAGGAGGGTGAAAACCGAGCAGCGTATGAATCAGCGTCGTTTTGCCCGCCCCGTTTGGTCCAAGCAAACCAATAGCCCGACCGCGCAGCTCGCCATTCAGATTTTGCAGGATGGGGCGGCGGCCAAAGCTCACACTGAGATCGTTGAGATCTATTACAGGAGCGAAGTTAGCCGGATTCTTAAGCGCGGCCTGCTGATCAAATGTTTCGGCTGACGCCATGCTGCTGACTGTATCCCTGTGCTGTGAAAAGTCCAAACGAAACCGAGACCGAAAACGCTGCCCATCAAAACAAACGCACTGATGAATGCAAACGCTTCTGCGCCGCTCAAAGTTCTGCCAATCGCCAAAATTCCGATCACAAAAATTGGAATGTTGATAACAAAGGCGGAAGCAACAGGAAATAATGCTGCCGGCCGGCAGCCACCAAGCCGTCTTTCCAACCAGGACAGCATTGGAGCGTAAGCCAGCGAGAATAAAAGCGCCGTCATCGCGAGTGAAGCCAGCACGGTTACCTTGTCCGCGGCCAGCGCGGCAAGGTCTCCTTCATAAAAGAGAAACGCAGCTGCGATGACGGACAAGCCAAGCAGCCATGAGATAAGTGAGATAAATGTAAGTCGCATTGGACGGAGTTTCGAGTTTCGAGTTTCGAGTTTCGAGTTTC
>DATENN010000118.1:0-3481 GCA_035275045.1 Pyrinomonadaceae bacterium | reverse complement strand
CCAACGATCGCACCAAGCACCACACCGGCGACTAGCAACCACGGGCGAGTGCCCCACAACTTGTCAGCGGCCCAACCCACGGCCGTAAGACAGAGCACGCACGCAAACAAAGCAAATCCGGCGGCGTATGCTATGCCGCTCTTTCGATTGATTTCTCCATTTTCGGAATTTGCCATCACTGCCAACTTTCACGCGTCAAAAAATTCTTTGGCACCTGATAAAGCATGGCGCTGCGCGAGTGCCGCATCGAATCGTGAATGAAGCAGACATGGGTACACCAGCACGCTTTACCGCCATCGATCGCGTTTAGTTCGCCTGCGCGTTCATTCGCATCCCACAATTTGCCAAAGTCATAATCATAATCCGCGAGCGTCGCAAATTTCTCGCGCAACTCACACGCGCGCACGTCGCCGTTGTAATCAATCACGGCAGTTGTTTCGCCCGCCGTGCACGGGAATGGCCATTCAGCCGGGCCCTGAAAATTCGCGTGTTGCGTCCGGTAGTGCGTCGTGATAGCACCCACGTAGGCGACGTTCTTCACGAATCGCTTGCTAGCTTCATCGCCCGCAAACATTCGGTCGCCGTAGCGTTTCGTCAATTTTGAGACGTACGCATAAATTTCAGGCAGTGCGGCCGGCGGCACTTCTTTTATCTCGTCGCCGACCAGCGTCTCGCCCCGAACAATGTTGAAGTACTGGCCGTCGAGTTTGAAATTACTCCACATGTACTCGGCAAGCTTTTCGATCTCAGTGAAGTTATCAGCACAAATCACCGTGTTCACATTTAAACGGAAGCGATCGCCAAACTTTTTCTTTAGCGGATAGAGAGATTCGATCGCGCTCAGCGCTTTTTCCCAATTGCCCGGCACGCCCCGAATTTCGTTGTGTGTCTTGCCATAACCATCGAGCGCCACGTTGAGATACAAATCCAGTTGCGAGTGTGATGTCAGCGCGTGATCGACGATTTCATAAACACGCGATTTCACGAGAGCGTTTGTGGGGATTATCAAACGATTTATGCGATTGTTCCGCACAAATAAATCGATTACGTCGCCCACGTCGCGCCGCAGCGTGGGTTCACCTCCCGACAGCCACAGGTCTGTAATCGGCGGCATCGTTTGCGAGATCTTTTCTATTTGCGCGAATGTCAGGTCGCCGAGTTGGTTTAACTCTTCGTGATAAAAGCAGGTCTTACAGAACGCATTACAGCGCGAGGTAACGAATAAAATCACTGTACCGAGATGCTTTTCGCGCTTCGTGGAACGAAGCAGTTGGACCAGTTGTACAGCCTTGTTCGACATTTTTTCTATGCGAAAGTCCTGCCCTTTTTCGTTTGCGTCTCGCTTACCAAACCAAAAACTAGAGATTGGACTTGATGATGACAGCTTCGTGCGCCGAGCGCAATTCATAGGTAATGCCGCGCCACTTAATCCGCCGCGAAACCGCGGCCGCTAACGCATTCCACAAGAAAAGCGCCGACGCGAACGGCCATAGCGTCAAATGAAAAATCCACCCGCGTCGCATACTCGGCCGATATTCAGGCATCGCAGAAGCAACCGCTTTCCAACGGATATGCGCCTTGAGCGCACCCAGGACATAAATAGACAGCAGCATTAATGTCGGGATGATGAGCGAGCGGCCATTAAAGAACCGCGCCACTGTTATGGCGATTCCGCCAAAGAACGCAAGGCAAAAAAGCAAGCTGCCCAACAAAACCGGCTTCCAAAGATTCGGCATATAGACTCGAGTGATCGTCAGTTGGCGGTTTGTAAATTCGAACAGTTCTCTTGTCGAACAGTCATCAACAGCGGGCACCAGACAGGCAGGAACGAAGTGGATAGGCATGTCCGCATCGTGCAGTGCTTTCGTTAAGGTGAAATCGTCTGACACCGTACCGCGCCAGCGCTCCCTCATATTCAGTCGCTCAAAAGTGGAGCGACGAATAGCTGTCGAGCCTCCCCAACAAAAATTCTTTTGGCGGTCAGCGCCCAATGCTGATGCAATTGAGGCGTTCCAAACCGCACGGAATTGGGAAGCAAAATTGAACTTCAGCGGCACGAACCAACGATAGCCGGTCGCCGCTCCTACACTCTCGTCAGCGAGCGGCGCGACCAGACTTTGCAGCCAATTGGGGCGCGGCCGCGCATCGGTATCCACGAACGCGAATACCTCGGCGCGCGCGTCTGCGGACTGAACGGCGATGCGCAGGTTATGGACCTTTTGACCGCAGTCGATTGCCGGGCCCGCAATTATTAATCGGGCGGGTAGCGACGCATTGTTAATTAAAGTCTTTATCCGACCAACCGACTGGTCCTGCGCACTGTCAGTAACGAAAATGACTTCGTACTTGGAATAGTCTTGTTCGAAAAGAGCGGAGAGGTTCTCTGCAAAGCCTTCGTCAACACCGCGACAAGGTGCGAAAACGGTAACAAAAGGTGTGAAGTCGGAGCGTCTTCGAGGCAGTTCTTCTTGCAAATAGGCGGCGAATCTAAAACCGCCACGCAGTGACAAAATGCCCAGCCACAGGCTGACGGCAGCGAAAACGTAAAACGCGATCATCAACAATCGGCTGTCTGATCCCTTTCAGTCTTCGCGTTCGCGCTTAACCACCATTTGTACTCGATTTCGGAATGCGTCAGCATCAATTGCGGGATACCGGTAAAGCTGATCCTCGATCCGATCAAACAATTCTTGAAGAATCACAGGTTTGATCAGTTTATCGGCAAACATTTTGCCGACATCAAACTGATCCAGGTCATGCCACCGTTCAATTTTTGCGAGTGCTTGTGCGTACAAGTCATAGTGCAAAAACGTAATCTTTCCTTCTTGCTTGATGAATTGACTGCGATCTTCCCATCCGGGTAACGGAGGGATGAAATCATCGGGCGCGGCCAGCTCTATGTTGATCTGAAATCGCTCCTTCAACGGTGGCAGTTTTCGCACTACTTCATCGTGTTCGGGAACTATCTTGATATCCACGTCGACGGTGGAATCACGCCACCCGAACAAGACGGCGGTTGCCCCTCCAACGAGAAATACGCGTGCAGATTGCCTGACATCGGAAGCGAGCGCACGCATAAAGTCGTCGAACCGTTGCGCATTTACTTTTTGACGCATTCCGCCGCCCGTTCGAAACTCACCAACCTTCTAATCAGGGAGTTGTATCGCGAGTGCGCTGAGTCCTCGTCATCGAGCGCGAGCAAATCGTACAGCCGATGCTCAGGGAGTGAGGGTAACTCGGTCGGAAGATCAAATCCGATAAGTCGTAACCGCGGAGCTCCGATGGAGACAAGCAATGCTGGAATCGTTTCTTTGCCAGCGGACAGATCGGCCATGCCCTGTTCAATCAAGTCTTCGCCGGGTAAAGCATGTTCCATCAGTTCTACTTTAGCGCGATAGAGCCTAACGCAGCCAGAGGTGCGATTAGTTTCTGCGTGAGGTTGATTAGCGGCTGCGGGTAGACGCCGATGAAAATAATACCT
>DATENN010000117.1:0-4580 GCA_035275045.1 Pyrinomonadaceae bacterium | reverse complement strand
GGAGACTTTCGAACGCGTTGGCAATGTCGCCTGGGCGACGGACAACAAGACCATTTTCTTTACTACGGAAGACGCGGTAACCAAGCGTTCCGACAAGTTTTGGCGGCACGTGCTCGGTACTAATAAGACCGATTTGGTCTTTGAGGAGAAGGATGAACTGTTCGATATCGGCGCCGGCCGAACGCGCGATAAGGCGATCATCTTTGTGGGATCTGAAAGTAAGACATCCACCGAGTATCGCTACTTACCCGCCAACACTCCCGATGCGGATCTGAAAATTGTCAGTCCGCGGGAAGCCGACCACGAATACGACATCGATCATCGCGGAAATCTTTTCTACATTCGCACCAACAAAGGCGCAAAGAATTTTCGCGTCGTGACGGCGCCTGATTCGAATCCCGCCCAGCAAAACTGGAAAGAATTCATCGCGCACCGTCCGGCAGTAAAAATCGAAGGCGTTGATCCATTTGCGGATCACCTCGTCCTTTCCGAATGGGAAAACGGTCTGCAGCAACTTGAAGTGCTCGATTTCAAGACCAACAAAACTCACCGCATTGAATTCCCGGAACCCGTTTATGCTGCGTCGCTTTCGCAAAATGCCGAATTCAATACCAACGTTGTGCGTTACAACTATCAATCGCTGGTGACGCCCAGTTCTGTGTTTGACTACAACATGAACACGCGGAAGGCGACGCTGCTGAAGCAGGTCGAGGTGCCGGGATTTGATCGTAAGAATTATGAGTCGCAACGATTGTTCGCGATCGCGGCGGATGGAACACGAATTCCTCTGTCTGTGGTCTATCACAAAGGAACAAAGTTGGACGGTTCGGCGCCGTTGTTGCTTTACGGCTACGGTTCGTACGGCATTTCAATGTCACCCACCTTCAGCTCGAACCGCCTGAGTTTGCTTGATCGCGGTGTGGTCTATGTCATTGCGCACATTCGCGGGGGCGGCGAGTTAGGCGAGGAATGGCGTGACGCCGGCCGCATGATGAAGAAGATGAACACGTTTACCGACTTCATCGCATCCGCCGAGTACCTGATCAAAAATAAATTTACATCGAGCGATCGTTTAGTAATTCAGGGCGGCAGCGCGGGCGGCTTGCTGGTGGGCGCGGTTACCAACATGCGGCCTGATCTTTTCAAAGCCGTAGTGGCCCAAGTGCCCTTCGTCGACGTGCTGAACACTATGCTGGACGCATCGTTACCCTTGACGACCAGTGAATACATCGAATGGGGAAATCCAAACGAGAAGGCCGCTTTCGATTACATGAAGCAATACTCGCCCTACGATAATGTGGGCGCCAAGGACTATCCGGCGATGCTGGTTAAAGTTTCGTTGAACGATAGCCAGGTGCCTTACTGGGAAGGCGCAAAGCTGGTTGCGAAGATTCGCGCGATGCGAACCAACAACGCGCCGCTGCTGCTGAAAGCGAACATGGGCGCTGGTCACGGCGGCTCTTCCGGCCGTTACGATTTCCTGCGCGAAGTCGCGTTTGATTACGCGTTCATGCTTTGGCAGATGGGCAAGGCGGAATAGACGCGATAGACCCGAAAGAAGAGCGGCCGCGAATTTCGTGGCCGCTTTTTCTTTTTTGCGTCCGGCACGCGTTATCATGACCACGAAAAAAATGACTACCGAACTCCCGGAACTTTCGCAGGAAGAAGTTGCCCGTTACAGCAGGCATCTGCTTCTGCCCGAAGTCGGCGTTGAGGGTCAGAAGCGGCTGAAGGCCGCAAGCGTGCTGGCCATTGGCACCGGGGGATTAGGCGCGCCACTCGGGATGTATTTGGCGGCGGCGGGCGTCGGCAGATTAGGCCTGATCGATTTTGATGTTGTTGATGCGTCAAATTTGCAACGGCAAATCGTGCACGGAACCAAAGATGTCGGGCGCCGCAAAGTCGATTCCGCGCGCGAACGGTTGTCAGACATCAATCCGCTCATCGAAATTGAAACTCACGACGCCAGGCTCACCAGCGAGAACGCGCTCACTCTGTTCAGGACCTATGATGTGATTGTCGACGGGACCGATAATTTTCCTACCCGGTATCTAGTCAACGATGCTTGCGTGCTTACTAAAAAACCAAACGTTTACGGATCGATATTTCGCTTTGAGGGACAGGCGAGTGTGTTTTGGGCGGAACGCGGCGCTTGCTATCGCTGTTTGTATCCGGAACCGCCGCCGGCCGGTCTGGTGCCGTCGTGCGCGGAAGGTGGCGTGCTAGGCGTGCTGCCCGGAATCATTGGTTCCATTCAGGCGAATGAAGCCATAAAAATTATTCTTGGCGCGCCTGACATACTGGTGGACCGCTTGCTGGTCTTCGACGCGTGGCGTATGAAATTTCGCGAGTTTAAAGTACAAAAAGATCCCGCCTGTCCGGTGTGTGGCGATAACGCTACCATCAAGGAATTAATAGATTACGAGCAATTCTGCGGCCTGCCTTCGCCTCAGAACAAGGAGGAAACTTCATTGAAAGAAATTACTGCAACCGAACTCAAACAGCGTCTTGATCGCGGAGATGATCTGCAGGTGATCGACGTGCGCGAGCCGAACGAATACGACATTGCGCGCATGCCGAATACTAAACTCATTCCGTTAGCCCAGGTCGTGAACCGCATGGACGAGATTGATCCGGCGCGCGAAACGGTAGTGCACTGCAAAGGCGGAGTGCGCAGCGCAAAAGCCATCGAAGCATTGACACGGGCCGGCTATTCGGGCGAATTACTGAATCTGAAGGGCGGCATCACCGCCTGGTCCAACGACGTCGACCCCAGCGTGCCAAAGTATTAACGCAATCTGTCAGATTGCGAGGCCCGGGCAATATTCCGGCAATGTCACAAAACTAACAGTTCGCGTTACCTGGCTCACTCATTGATATTGTCCAGGCCGGTAAATCGCCAACCGTTGCGGCCGCGCGTAAACATATAAACGAGCGGCGTGTCAGGCCCGCCAATGCTGCACGCAACGCTGAATTCGTTTGGACTTGCGGTGTCGAAGTCCGGTTTTGCTTTCGGGAAGCACTTCGCGGCATTAGCTTCAAAGAAGAAAATCGTTTTGTAGTTTCTTAAGAACTGCGTTTTATTCCTGATGGGTTTTATGCCATAAGGCACTGACACAGGATATCCCGCTAACGCCGCCACAGTTTGCTTGTCGCCTTTGACTACTGCAGTTTGAAACCGCTGCCAAAAATCTTCCATCGAATCGCGTGCTGCTTTTGGCGGTGAAGTTTGCGCAGAAACAACGCCAAGCATTAACAGCAAACCGAAGTACAGCATCACTCGCTTCATTTCAGCACCTCATGTTTTTTGGCTTTCCGACGGATTCTCCCTAGCGGTATGGTTGCGAGTTTAACCGCAAAACGCCAACCTTCGAAGCCGGCGCGGTTGCTCGTTGCCATGGTTCGGAGTTAAATAAGACCCTCGAAAACAACAGCATGGTCGGCACCACTCTAGGGAATTATAAGATTCTTGAAAAACTCGGCGCGGGCGGGCAGGGAACGGTCTATAAGGCCATCGATGCAAAGCTGGGCCGCGCGGTCGTAATCAAGGTCCTGCCCCAGGAGCTGACTACCAAGCAAGCGAACCTCAAACGCTTTGAACGTGAAGCGCGCCTGGCGTCTTCGCTCGACCATCCAAACATCTGCACAATTTTCGATTTGAATGAAATTGGCGGCGTGCACTTTATCGCTATGCAATACGTCGCCGGCCGCAACGTGCGCCAGTTGGTAAACGGGAAGCCTTTGAAGTTGGAAAGCGCGCTCTCGATAGCAATCCAAACGGCAGACGCGCTCGCCGCCGCACATGCGCAAGGCATTATTCATCGCGACGTGAAAGCCGGCAATGTCATGGTGACCAGCAAGGGCCAAGTCAAGGTGTTGGATTTTGGGCTCGCGAAATTGCTTGATGACGAGGCCGCGCGCACTTCCGGAATTCATCACACCGAATTAACCGAAGTTGGCGTGCCCTATGGGACCGCAACCTACGCAGCTCCGGAACAGGCGCGCGGCGATCGAGTTGACTCGCGCGCGGACATTTTTTCAACCGGTGTGCTGCTCTATGAAATGCTTACCGGCACCTGGCCGTTCCGCGGCAAGACCGCGGTCGACGTTCGTCACGCTGTGGTCCATGACGAGCCGATTCCACTAAGCGAGGCGCGACCCGATCCAGTTCCACCGCGACTGCAACAAATTCTTGACCGGGCGCTCAAAAAGAACCCGCGCGATCGCTATCAACAAATCTCGCAATTTCGCGATGACCTGCGGGGGGTGGTGCGCGACCTGGCAACTACCACCGGCGCCTTAATTGATGAGAGCGGTTTGCCGGTGGCCCCCCAACACTTGCCTGAAGGTCCAATGGCCCGCGCTCTTCGCTGGTTAAGGAACGTGAGCGGCGCTGACACTTCCGGCGGATCGTCAGGGCGGCGCGGCGGTGTCTCGCAACCTCGTGATGCGCACGAAACGCCGACAACGCTCGGCGATCGCGAGCGCAAGAGCGTGGCGATCATGCCCTTTAAAAATCTTGGAAACGATCCGGAGACTGCTTTTTACGAGTTCTCGCTTGCTGATGCCGCCATCACTGA
>DATENN010000116.1:0-2805 GCA_035275045.1 Pyrinomonadaceae bacterium | reverse complement strand
CGAAGCGAAGTAGTCACGCCCTGACCACTATGATCGCCTCGACCCGGGTTCAGAAAACGAATGCTTCGGTTTGGCATTCAAATCGGACAGCACTATTAGTTCTTCTCGCACTGGTTCCACCAGTGGTAACGGCTCTCTTTATTTCTCACTACTGGGTCGACAGTCATTTGGCCGATGAATGGAACTCGGCGGTGTTCTTTGACAAATTTGCGCACGGTACGCTGCGGATAGTCGACTTGTTCCGGTTGCAGAATGAGTACCGCCAGTTCTTTCCCAATTTGGTTTTTCTTGGAGTTGGATGGATCACAAAATGGGACGTCCGATACTGGATGGCGCTAAGTTTTGTTGCTGCGTGCCTTGTGTCCTTCAACATCTACCTGCTTGGTAAACGGACGCTCGATTTGTCTCGTCAGCAACGATTGGGCATATACGTTCTGAGTAACCTGCTGATTTTCTCGCCCGTTCAATACGAAAACTGGATTCAAGGTCAGCAACTGATTTTCTTTTTCCCGATCGTATGCATCACGACAGCCTTCGTTGTGTGTACGTCTCCGAAATTGTCGCTGACTACCAAATTTTTATTGTGCGCGTTGGCCGCGACTGTCAGCACGTTTTCATCCGCCAACGGCATCTTCTGTTGGGTCGTTGTCCTGCCCGTACTGTTGGCCTCAGCGCGAAGTGACGAACGGCGGAAGGCGAGATGGTTGGGAGTCGTTTGGGTCGCAACTTTCGGCGTGAACGTCGCGCTGTATCTTTACCGGTTTCGCAACACTCCTGGCCATCCGTCACGATTGACGATTTTTCAGCAACCGCTGGATTCGTCAGTCTACCTGCTAAGTTTGCTTGGTAACCCACTCACGATCTCGTCGAACAAAATCGCGGCGGCGTTGGGGATACTTTTAATCGTCGTCTACGCGTGGTTGATCGTGGACTTCTGGAGATCGCGTCACTCCGATGGAAACAATACGCAGCGAAGCATGATCTGGCTGATGCTTGGCGCTTATTCGGTCCTGACTGCGGTCATGGTTACTGTGGCGAGGGCTGGATTCGGGCTGGTGCAGAGCCGTTCGTCACGTTACACCACTTTCACTCTGTACTTAGTTGTCGCGTTGCTGCATCTACTCGCGATTAAGTTTTTGCGGCCAGCGGTAGTCCGGCACGAACTGCAACGGTGGTTCGTGGCCCGCCTGGTTGCCGGTGGTCTAGTACTCTTACATATCGGGCTATATGTAATCGCGGTTGGACAGTTCAGTAATTTCGAAATACGATTTGTCCAAGCTAAAGTCTGTACCGTCTTCATAAACGTTATCGATTCCGATAATTGTGCTGCGATCTCGATTCATTCCGATTTTAATATTCTGAAAAGCCGTGCCAATGCGGTTGATGCATTAGGTTTCCTTCGACCCGCGCTCGCCAAGACAAATCGAATCGACGAGATTCAGGACAGCGATGCTGTCGCCGGCGCCAACGGATCGTTTGATGAGTTCAGGCATTCGGACGCTGAGGAATACATCGCTTCGGGGAGCGCGTTTCTATTGCAGCGCCGGAAACCTGCTGACGCCGTCCTTCTGGTCTACGAGCGGGCTGGCGACCCAGGCAGAGTTTTTGCGATCGCGTACATGAATGCGAATCGCGACTACATTTCACATTTATTGCGGCGCGGAACTTATGGTGACGTGCGATGGAGCGCGAAGTTGAAAGTCGATGCGATGCAACTGAACGGCGCTACGATCTCCGCGTGGGCTTACGACGTCAAAACAGGGAAAGCCTACAGGCTGCCCGGTTCATTTGCTTTTCCACAATCTGGATAACCATCAATGAGCATCCGGCGCGATTCAAGCATCACTGTCTTTTTTCCGGCGTTCAACGACGCCGGCACGATTGTTCAACTCGCGCGCGACGCGCTGCACGTCTTGCCGTCGCTTACCAGCGACTACGAAGTGCTGGTCGTAAATGACGGCAGCACTGACTCTACTCAACACTTGCTCGACAAACTTGCCGCAATGGAGCCTCGAGTTCGAATCATTCATCACTCCCGAAATCTTGGCTACGGCGCCGCCTTGAGAACAGGGTTCGCGAACTCAACCAAAGATCTCGTTTTCTATACCGACGGCGATGCGCAATACGACGTGCGCCAGATCGCGGAACTGTACGACCTTTTGAGTGAGAACGTTGACATCGTCAACGGCTACAAGAAAAAACGCGGCGATCATGCAGGTCGCAAGGTAATGGGAGCGCTGTACAACCAAGCCGCGCGTTTACTGTTTCGCCTGCCGATTCAAGATGTTGACTGCGATTTCAGACTGTTGCGAAGAGAGATTGTTCAGGAAGTCGAGTTGACTTCAACCAGCGGCGCCATCTGCGTCGAGTTGATTTACAAATTGAAGAAGGCACAAGCACGGTTTGCTCAAACTCCGATCGATCACTTTCCGCGTCTGCACGGAAGTTCGCAATTCTTCACACCGCCGCGCGTGTTTGCGACCGCGATCGACTTTTCACGGCTTTGGTTGCGTCTGGTGTTGGCGCCGCGTTTATACGCTTCGCATCGCAATCCGCGATTAGCAGGTAAGACTACTTCCACACCCGAAGCAACGTGAGTTCATTTCTCCGGTCTTTGCGCAACGCAAATGGCGGACAAACCAGCGGAGAAGTTGCGCGAGTTCCTCAACCAGTTCGCCTCGCTTGCAAGCGCGGCATATAACAAGCGGTCAAGCCAGGCGAATTGTCCAGGAAGCGGTTTGACGTCGGAGCCTTTGTCGGCGAGTCCGGCAGGTTTTAAAACTAAACGTCTGATTGCGGCAAGCG
>DATENN010000115.1:0-7811 GCA_035275045.1 Pyrinomonadaceae bacterium | reverse complement strand
GGCGGAATTGACTTCAAATTAAGAACCAAACCACTTTGGTAATAAAACTGACGCGCCTAAAGAAAAGCTTAGTCATTAGCCCGAACCTGCTATAGAATGCGGCGCACAACGAGCACACAACGGGCGTTAGACTTCCTCGATTTCGCTGGTCTGATTCGTACTGGCTGGCACGTTTGCTGAGCGGCCCTTTCGCCCAGCTATCGCGATTAACTTTGACGTTTTCTAACCAAATTACTGGAGGACACTAGAATGTTGGCTGGAGGATTGCTCGGAATTTGCGCGCTACTGGTCGGTCTCGGCTCGCTAATCTGTTTCATCATTGTGCTGATTAAACAATTTCAGGATGCGGGCGCGATTCATGGGATCATCGGGATCATTACCTGCGGGATTTGGACTTTCATTTGGGGCTGGATGAATGCAGGTCGTCTCGGCATTCGCAACATAATGATGATTTGGACTCTGCTGATCGTCATTAATCTGGTTATGAATTTTGTGTTGGGCGTTTCCCTGTTCCCGGGATACCCCGCGCGGCCAGTCCCCGCAACTCCATAAGCGAGAAGTCACGCAAAGTTGGGCGGCGCCGGTCTTTCAACCGGGCGCCGCCCTTTTTATGTTTAGCGCAAACGTAAGTCGTAGCAAGAACTCTAGTCTGCGCAGAGCTATTCGAATTCCGAAACAACCGGCGCGTGATCCGACGGCCGCTCCCAGGTACGCGGCTCAATATCTATCCAGGTATTCATGCTGCGCCTGGCCAATGGCTTAGTGGCCCAAACGTGATCGATGCGCAAACCCATGTTTCGTCGAAACGCGCCGGCGCGATAATCCCACCATGAGAATTGTCCACCCTCTTCATGATGCATGCGAAAAACGTCCGAGAACCCCCACCGTTTAACTTCATCAATTGCCACGCGCTCGGCCTGGCTGCACATAATCCGTTCCTGCCACAACTTTGGGTTGTGCACATCACGATCTTCGGGCGCTACGTTAAAGTCACCGCACAACAGCACCGGCTGATCGCTGGAATAATTGTGATCGAAAAAGTTTCGCAAGCGTCTCATCCAATCCAGCTTGAAATGAAATTTTTCCGAACCTACGGACTGCCCGTTGGGAATATAGACATTCACGATGCGAACACCATCAAATGTAGCGGCCAACAAGCGCGCGTGCGCCCCTTCCTCGTCTTCATAATTGCCGCGTTGGATTTCGAGGCATTCACGGCGGGCCAGGATCGCTACGCCGTTGTAACTCTGCTGGCCGAAAACTGAGGCGCAGTAACCGATGTCGGCAAGCTCAGCAAAGGGAAACTTGTCGTCGGTGCATTTCGTTTCCTGCATGCACAGGACATCGGGTTCGACTGATCGCAACCAGCGCACAACGTGCGGCAGACGCGCGATAATTGAGTTAACGTTCCATGTCGCGATCTTCATGAGAAGAGTTTCGAGTTTGAGTTTCGGGTTTCGAGTTCTCAGATTCGGATTTAGATTTTACGAGAAACACTGATGCTGACAAGGTCGGACCCGAAACTCGAAACCCGAAACTCGAAACTTTTCAGACTGCGGCAATCAACCCTGTTAGCAGCGCTCCTCTTCCCGGAATGTCATCCGGAATTATGTGCTCATGAAGCGCGTGTGCGCCGTCTCCATCGATGCCCAGGCCATCGAGCACCGGGACACCAAGCGCCGAAACAAAATTGCCGTCCGAAGCGCCGCCGACCTGCGTTTCTTTCAGTTCAAGACCGATTAATTCAGCGACCTGTCTCGCTTTTTGGTACAGGTTAAGGACCGCGTCCGTGCGTTCCAACGGCGGCCGGTTAATGCCTCCGCTAATAGTTAACTCCACGCGCTGGTCTAACGGTCGTATTGCTTGAATCGCTTGCTCGACCTTCGCAGCTCCGGTCGCCGAAGTGAAACGAACGTCAACTTCGGCGCGCGCTTCGGCGGCCACAACGTTTGAAAGTGTGCCGCCGTGAAATACTCCGACGTTCACCGTCGTGCCGTCCCACTTTCCATTTAAGGAATGCAAGTACTCGGTTTGCCGGGCGAGTTCAAGAATGGCGCTTGCGCCTTTTTCCGGCTCGAGTCCCGCATGTGCTGCTATTCCATGAGCCGCGATCGAAAACATGCCGGTGCCTTTTCGCCCCGTTTTTATCAAGCCTCCGGCGGCTGGTGGTTCGATCACTAAAACCACCTGAGCATTCCTGGCGTATTGTTCAACCAAAGCGCGGCCGGTCGGACTGCCGGTTTCTTCATCGCAGGTCAATAACATCATCAGCGAATGCCGCGAATGGACCTGGTGCTTAACGCAAGTCGCCAGCACTTCAACTGCAAGTGCACAATTCGCCTTCATGTCGAAGATCCCCGGGCCATGAATTCGATTGCCCTCCGGTCGCCATGGGCGCTCGTCAATTGAACCGCGTGGATGAACTGTATCGGTGTGGCCCAACAACATGATCGGCTTTGCATCGGTCGGGCCTGCAATCGTCACGCATAGGTGCTGGCCAAAATCTGCAACGGGAAACACTTCCACTCGTGCGCCGGGAATCGATTGCAGCGCTCTTGAAAGCAAAGCCACGACGGACACACTGCCTGCGTAATCACCGGACGGCGATTCGTTTTCAATCAACGCCCGCGTCAACGCCAGAATGTCGTCCTGGCGTACAGCAAAATGTTTACGAAGCGATTGAAGATTAGAAGCTGAAAGTTCCATGTCTGAATGACGCGCCGCCCTCAGGCGCAAATTGTTTTTCTTCGCACCGTGTAGTGTTCAAGCCGTTTCTGATCGACATCAAAACCAATTCCCGGCTTGCTCGAAACTGGAATAGTGCCGCGCGCCGTCACCGTGACGGGGGGCGCGATGACGTCTGCTTGCCAGTAACGCGCACTCGCCGAAACATCACCCGGCAAAGTAAAGCCGGGAAGTGTTGCCATCGCAATGTTGTGCGCGCGCCCGATTCCGGATTCCAACATGCCTCCGCACCACACGGGAATTCCGCGTTCGCGACAAACGCGTTCGACTTCCCGGGCGTTCGCGTGACCGCCAACGCGTCCTAATTTAATGTTTACCACGCGACAACTGCCGGATGAAATAGCCTGCACCGCATCAACACTCGTGCGGACTGATTCGTCAAGGCAGATCGGAGTTTTGATCTGTCGCTGCAGCTCTGCATGGTCCAATATGTCGTCATGCGCGAGTGGCTGCTCAATCATCATTAGATCAAATTCGTCAAGCCGGCGAAACAAATCGATGTCCGCGAGTGTGTACGCGGAATTAGCATCAACCATAAGAGCGGTCTCGGGAAACCGGCGGCGAACCGAAGAGAGAACGTCTAAATCCCAACCTGGCTTTATCTTTATCTTTATTCGTTGATAGCCGGCGGCCAGCTCTTGTTGAATTTTTTCGATTAGTTGCTCGACCGTTGGCTGGATGCCGATTGAAACGCCACATGGGATTTCAGTTCGTGCGCCGCCTAAGTGTTTCCACAGTGGTGCACCAAGTTGTTTGGCCTCTAAATCCCAACAAGCAGTTTCGAGCGCCGCCTTTGCCATGCGGTTTCCGCGAATTGCGCGAAAGAATGACGAGACGCTGGCCGCTTCCTCTATCTCAATGCCCGCCAACGCAGGCGCGAGAAACGTTTCAATCGTGGCCCAAGCCGTTTCTGTCCATTCTTCACAGTAAAACGGACCTTCGCCGGCGGTGCACTCACCCCAACCAACGGCGCCATTCCGGTCTGTAATTGAAACAATGATAATTCGGCGTTCGGTGGTGCGCCCAAAACTGGTCTCGAACGCGTGCACCAAAGGTAAATGAATCTCACGCAATTCGACAGAGTTAATGAACATGCGTGCCCAACTTTAGTTTGTCGTGGCTGGTTTGTAAAAGCGACCAACTAAGTTTGTTTGGCTTGCTCGAACAGACGGCTGGTCCCAACGCTGCGTTCTCAAAATAAGTTGCGGCTGAGGAACTGTTCCCCAGCCGCAAAAGAATATGTCCGCAACTAAATTCAAAGACGATCGGCTAGCGCCACGCCTTATTCGGTCGATACGAGCTCCTCGTTATTCAATGCCGCGTGCAAGGTGTGCCAGGGCAGCGTCGCACACTTCACGCGCACCGGAAATTCGCGCACGCCGGAAAACACACGCAGATTGCCAAGCCGGTCCGGAGCATCATCCTCATTCATCTCCGCGGTAACCATGTTGTGAAATGAACTGAAGAGTTGTTCAGCTTCGTCCTTTGTCTTCCCTTTTACTGCCTGAGTCATCATGCTGGCCGCCGCTTTGGAAATTGCGCAGCCCGACCCTTCAAAACTGACCTCTTTGACGGCATCGCCTTCAAGATTTAGATATACCGTGAGGTGATCGCCGCAAAGTGGGTTAAAGCCCTCGGCCGAATGATTCGCATTTTCGAGCTTGCGAAAATTCCGTGGCTTCTTGTTGTGGTCGAGAATGACCTGTTGATAAAGCTCGCTAAGTTCTGACATACGACTAGTGAATGGTAATGGTTAATCGTGAATCGTAAATCGGGAATCGGGAATCGTAAATCGTGACCGGCAACAAAGTGATGACGCTCGTTTGGTTCTTCTTAAGGCCAGGCCGACAAAGTCGACCTATTATTTACGATTCACTATTCACGATTCACGATTTACGATTCACTATTCATGATTTACGAAAAAATCTCTACCACCCTCTCGATAGTCCGCGCCAGCACGTCCACTTCTTCTTTCGTATTATAGAAAGCGAACGAAGCGCGCGCGGTTGCCGGCACATTGAATCGCTGCATCACCGGTTGTGCGCAATGGTGTCCAGCGCGCACCGCGATTCCTTCCTGATCGAGGATCGTACCGATGTCGTGGGGATGAATCTCATCGATTACAAAAGACAAAACGCTCAGTTTTTCGCGCGCTGTGCCGATAATACGCAGGCCCTCAATCCCGCTCAGTTTCTCAGTCGCGTAACGCAGCAACTCGTGTTCATAAGCCGCGGCCTTTTTTCGATCGATTGAATTCAGGTAGTCGATAGCTGCTCCCAAACCAATTTGCGACGCTATCGCCGGCGTTCCTGCTTCGAACTTATTCGGCAAGTCAGCATAGATCGTCTTTTCAAAAGTGACGCTCTTGATCATGTCGCCGCCGCCCTGGAACGGATTCATTTTTTCGAGCAGTTCGGTCTTGCCATAGATCACTCCGCTGCCGGTGGGCGCAAACATCTTGTGACCCGAAAATGCATAAAAATCGCAATCCAGATCCTGCACATCAACCAGCATGTGCGGCGCGCTTTGGGCGCCGTCAATCAAAACCGGCACGCCGTATTTATGCGCCTGCTCGATCATCCGCTTGATCGGGTTCACCGTGCCGAGCGCATTGGAAACGTGCGTAACCGCAACTAACTTCGTGCGCTCATTCAACAGCAAGTCGTACTCATC
Organism: Pyrinomonadaceae bacterium; assembly: GCA_035275045.1. Taxonomy (GTDB): domain Bacteria; phylum Acidobacteriota; class Blastocatellia; order Pyrinomonadales; family Pyrinomonadaceae; genus PSRF01. The sequence goes on along the minus strand of DATENN010000115.1, from coordinate 2,393 downwards.
CAACAACAACTCGCCGGCATCATTCATCGGAACGACGCGCAGACGAGCGCCTTTTTCTTCACAAAGCATTTGCCAGGGCACAATGTTGGCGTGGTGCTCCATCGCAGAGATGATGATTTCGTCACCTTCGCCAATGAACTTGCGCCCGTAGCCATGCATGACCAGGTTGATTCCCTCAGTCGCGCCGCGCACGAAGATGCATTCGCGCGATTCGCGCGCATTGATGAACCTTTTGACTTTTTCCCGCGCGCCCTCGTACGCAGTGGTGGCCTTTTGGCTGAGATAGTGAACGCCGCGATGAATATTCGAGTGCTCGTCTTCGAGATAGATGCTGCCGCGATCGATAACAACTTGAGGGACTTGCGACGAAGCTGCGTTGTCGAGATAGATAAGAGGTTTGCCGTTGACAGTCTGGCGCAAAACAGGAAAGTCCTGGCGAATACGCTGAACGTCAAAACCCTGGGCGCCCACCACAGGCGGCGTCTTAGTCATCGCTAGTGATTCAGTGCTGCTCATGCTCTACGCTTCGAGCCGCGCGTTCAAGCGGCTTAGAACTGCCTCATCAAGCTGTTTGCGGATCGACTCCACTTTTATTTTTTCGATCACTTCTTCGGCGAAGCCATAGGTCAACAGGTTGCGGGCAAGATCGGTATGAATTCCGCGAGTCTCCAGATAAAACAATTCCTCTTCACTGATTTGACCGACGGCCGCGCCATGCGCGCACTTTACGTCATCGGCGAGAATCTCGAGCTGAGGTTTCGTGTCGACTCGCGCGTCGTTCGACAGCAGGAGGTTCTTATTAGTTTGCATCGCGTCAGTCTGTTGGGCGTTGTGACGCACAAAAACCTTGCCGTTGAAAACCGCGCGCGACTTGCCGTCGAGGATTCCCTTGTAAAGTTGACGGCTGCTGCACCGCGGCATGCGATGATCGATAACCGAATGTGTGTCCGCGTGCTGGTCGCCAGTAACCAGATACAGTCCATCGACCGTGCAATGGGCGCCTTCATGATTCATCGTGACCGAAAGATCGTGACGCGAAAGGCTCGCGCCAAAGGTGATCGTCGTGGAATCGTAAACTGCGGACCTTCCCAAATCCACGGCAGTGTTCGCAACATGAAAAGCATTAGTACTTTCGCGTTGAACCTTGAAGTGTTCCAGGCGGGTGCTATCTTTCACTACGACTTCGACCACTGCACTGGTGAAATATTTCCCGGCACGCGCGGCAACATAATTCTCCATTATGGTTGCCGTGCTCTGTTCTTCCGCCACGATTAAGATCCGCGGAAAGGTTGCAACTGCTTCCCTGGTCGCTACAAGAAGAAGATGAATAGGTTCGTTGACAGTCATGCCCTTCGGAATTTGAAGATAGACGCCTTCGTTCGCGAACGCCGTATTCAGAGCCGTGAAACTGTTGGCGACGTAATCCGCTTCGCGACCGAGGTGCGCGCGCACTGTGTCCTTATGCCGGTGATCAACAATAGCTTCAGCCAGGCGAATCGCCGTTAACTCGCTCGATGATGCGTTAAGGTGCGAATGTTCGGCATTGAGGACACCATCGATCAGCACAAGCTGGTTTGCATGCTCGCCCTGCGCGGCAATGAATTGTTTGAGTTCATTATCAATCGCGGAGACTTCGAATGTAGGCTGGAAATTACTTTTGGCGATTGCGGCGACGTTTGTGTATTTCCACTCTTCGTCCCGTACTGAAGGAAAACCCGTTTCGGCGAACTGTTCCATCGCGCGCGCGCGAAGTTGCTTCAGCCAGTCCATCCCTGCCGCGTCGGACCGTTGCTGAAGTTCGTTGAATGCAGCCTGATAAGAGTTTTGTTTTTCTTCCGCTAGATTCGTACTCATCTCAATTCACAGTCGCGCCGGCATTCACGGGTACGGTTTTCAACCAATCGTAACCCTTCTGTTCCAACTCAAGCGCCAGCTCCTTGCCGCCTTCCTTTGCTATGCGGCCATTTGCCAGAACATGAACAAACTGCGGCACGATGTAATCAAGCAATCGCTGGTAGTGCGTCACCAATATCACTGCATTTTCCGAGTTGTGGAGTTGATTTACGCCGCCGGCCACGATGCGCAGCGCATCGATATCGAGACCCGAATCGGTTTCGTCCAACACCGCAAGTTTCGGTTCCAACACCGCCATCTGAAGAATCTCGTTACGCTTTTTTTCACCGCCGGAAAAACCTTCGTTCACCGAACGCGACATGAAACTCGCATCCATCTCAACAATCCTGGCGCGCTGCTTCAGCAGGTCTTTGAACTCGAGCGGATCCAGCTCTTCTTCGCCGAGGTGTTTGCGGCGTTCGTTGTATGCCAACCGCAGAAATTGCGCGTTCGAAACGCCTGGCACTTCAATGGGATATTGAAAGGCCATGAAGATGCCA
>DATENN010000114.1:0-5096 GCA_035275045.1 Pyrinomonadaceae bacterium | reverse complement strand
GCGCGGAAACCAGGACAGATTTTTGTTCCTGGGTCCAACCGGGCAGGCCGAAGATTTTCAATTCCAATTCCTGGCGTGCTGCGGTGAGCGACAACATGCGCGTGCGCGGCGCGGGCATTACCATTGGTGTCGCAGGGCTGCGCACATCGACTAATACGATCTCCTGGTTGAGCCGTTCCGCTTCAGCGTCGTCGTAAATGTACTTGTCGCCAACCTCGCGTAGTTCCGAGGTCAATGCTTGAACATCGCTATCGCTCAGCTTATGTGAAGCGAGCGCGCGTGCAACACCGGGCCCGCCTTCACCACTCCAGGTCAGCGACTCAGGCTTGACGTTGTGTTCGAGTTGCAGTCTCAAGTCGTCACAGGCCGCGCGGAAACTGCGACTCGAGGTTTCGCCGCGGCTCGAATCAAAATTAAAAATGGGCCGCGTTGATTGGCGGGCTTCGTTACGGCGCCGGTCAGTTTCCGAAATATCGATGGCAGTGATATCACCACGCGCGACGACGCTGCCGCGAATGATGTCGCCCTCGCGGTAATTTTCGATCGAGGCGGCCGAGTAATTCGTTGTTAAGAAGGGAATGGTAAAGATGACGAGCGTGACGAAACCAATGAAGAAACGAGTGCGCGGCCGGAATTTATTTAGTGGCCGCATAAGATAATCCAGTGTCAGATCTCTTATGCGAGTAAAACGAGTTGTGAATCGTGGTCGTCGGGCCATGATGAATTAGGCGATTCGCGAAAGGCGATCCGCCTTTTTTCCGTCATCGAACTCGAGTCCAATATCCCGCGAAAGCATTTCGCCGAGCTTTTCGAGCAGGGGCCGCAAACTCTGACGGTTTGTCGCTGATATTGCGATCACTGCGCGTTCACGTTTCGGCGCGAGTTGCCGCTTCGCGGCTTCGACTGTTTCCGCTGTTGCCAGATCCGCCTTGTTTAGCACCAGCAGCGAAGGAATTTCAGATAACTTGAGCTCGCGAAGGATTCTGTCAACGGATTCAACTTGCTGTAGCCAACGCGGGTTTGACACATCAACAAGATGTATTAACAAACGGCTGTCAACGATCTCCTCAAGTGTCGAGCGAAAAGCGGAGAGCAAATCCGGCGGCAAGTCTCGAATAAATCCAACGGTATCGTTGACAATAATTTCCTGTTCGCGCGGTAATCGCAGGCGACGCGTCGTCGGATCGAGCGTCGCAAACATTCGTTGTTCTGACCGCACTTCGCTGTTGGTCAGCGCGTTGAGCAACGTCGACTTGCCCGCATTCGTGTAGCCGACGATCGAGACGACCGGCAGTTCGTTACGAGCTCGAACCTTACGACGTTCCTGCCGGCGCTTTCGCTGCAATTCAATTTCTTTTTCCAGCCGGTGGATACGATCGCGAACGCGCCTCCGGTCTGTCTCGAGTTTAGTTTCACCGGGCCCGCGTCCGCCGATGCCGCCCGCAAGCCGTGAAAAGGCGGCGTCCTGGCCGGTTATCAGTCTTGGCAGCAGGTATTTTAGCTGGGCCAACTCAACCTGAATGCGCCCTTCATGTGACTGCGCGCGCTGAGCAAAAATGTCGAGGATCAGTTGCGAACGATCGACGATTTTTAAATCTGTCGCTTCGGATAACGAGCGGACTTGCGCCGGGCTTAGCTCACGATCAAACACCAACATGTCAGCGCCGAGTTGCAATGCGCGAATCAAAAGCTCCTGAAGTTTGCCGCGGCCTAATACTGTTCGCGGGTCGATAACCTGGCGACGTTGAATGATTTTATCTTGAACCACGATGCCCGCGGACGCCGCCAACTCCTGTAGTTCCGCCATCGACTCTTCGGCGTCAGCAAGGGAACCGGTCGTAACCCCAACAAGGATCGTTCGATCCTTAACGCGTGCCTGACGTGCAGCGTTTCGGTTGCGCGCCATTTCCTCTTCGAGCGACTCGATCAGAGAAAGAAAATCAACATCGAGTTGCGACGCGAATGCTTTCGGCAGAAATGTGTAAGGCGCCGCAGCGTCCGGCGCCTTGTTAGCAGAGAGGGGAACCAGATGCGCGGCGCTTACCAGTCCCGGTAAGCCGGTTCGTTCATCAACATCGATCGCGGCCATCAAATCGAGTCGAAGCAGGGCCAGATCTGTCAGGTCGTCTTGTGTCAGCTCTTCACCACGCAGGTGAGTATGGACGCACCGCAAACCGCGAAAGCGGTCTTCGGCAACGCGTATACGTTTAAAATCAGGAAGTTCGATACTGCGATTGTCGCCCACCATCACGTAATCGACGTGCCCTGCACGATCGATCAACGCGCCTATTTGTCGTCGCGTTTCGTGCGACAACTCCGCCAACTGCCGCGCGAATTCCGGCGTCACAATCTGCGCCGGTGGTAATCGCCGCGTGTACAACTTCTCAATCCGTCGAAGCTGGTTTGTTTTGAGGCCCGCTGTGTTTCCGAGTACGTCTTTAATAACGATTCCCCTTGAACGGCACGCACAAGAGTACCCGCTCTAGATTTCGAACCCTTGGTGGTTGCGGTCTGAAGTTACAGCGGGAGTGTAGCGAGCAGATTTCCGACGCTTGATAACGGTCCTTGATATTGCTCTGCGATATCGCTTCGCTTATTCGCTTGAGCATTACGATTCGATTAACAGACACGCCTCTTCGCGCTAAAAATAACCGGTGTGCAAAGCCAGCGTGCGGGCCGCGATTATACCACATCAGCAAAGCGGACCATGCCTCATCGACGTACGAATAACCGCCGATTAGACACGATAATTAGCGCATCGTATGATGAAAACTTCGCAGGTCAGCCTGGTTATTCAGTAAGGTTAGAAGCCCCGGTTTATTAGATGAACAAAGCCTTCCGAATTCTGAAAATTGATCCCGCCGTCGCCGTACCAGGTGGCGAAGTCGCAATTGACTGCGAAAATTTGGATACCCGTGATCCGACACTGTGTACGGCATGGTTTGGAAAAGAGCGCGCGCCCGTTGTGGCGTTATCGCCAAGACGAGTGTTGGCGATAGTCCCCGAATTCAAACAAGCCGGGCCAGTCAACGTTTCTTTGGAAAGCGGTGGCGTTAGATCCGCCGAAGTCCGGCTGATGATCGGGAGGCGGCTGGCGGAGGATTTGCACCCGGTGACAAACCCCGCTTTTGATCCGGACGACGGCGCATTGTTTGTAACGCGTTCCGGATCTCGTGGCGAACATCTTCCGGTGACATTGTTTCGCATCGATGTAAACGGTGATACAACCGAATTCTCTGGTGACATTGTCAACCCGACGGGCATCGCGTTCGACAGCAGCGGACAAATGTTTGTTAGCAGCCGTATGGATGGAACGGTTTACCGCGTAACTCACTTTAAGGAAGCTCAACCGTTTGCGAGGGGTCTCGGGGTTGCGACAGGCATCGCTTTCGATCGTGATGACACTCTGTATGTCGGTGATCGCAGCGGTGTCATTTATAAAGTGAATGGCATTGGCGAAGAAACTGTTTGGGCTCACCTTGAGCCATCGGTTTCCGCTTATCATCTGGCGGTCGGACCCGACGACGCCCTTTACGTCACCGGGCCCACCGTCGCCAGTTTTGATTCCGTAATGCGGGTCGCACCTGATGGTACCGTGACGACGTTCTACAAAGGACTGGGCCGCCCTCAGGGGCTGGCGTTCGACAAAGATGGAAATTTGTTGGTAGCAGCATCGCTCCGCGGCCGCCGAGGCATTGTCAGAATTAACAGTACCGGGCAGAGTGCCGCATTGTTTCTTGCCGGCATGAATTTGGTCGGACTGGCATTTGCTTCGACCGATGATCTAGTTGTCGTTTCTACGGACTCTGTTTACTCGGTGCCGGCGATGATCGATAAAAAGGCCTGATTTTTGACACGATCCAGAGGGCATGTTAGTGTGACCAACTCGTTTTATTCTGCGCTTTTGGCCTCTTAAATGGGCGACATCAACAGCAGCATCCAACAATTCATTCTCTACATGGTGGCGCTGATTTTTTCGTTATCAGTTCACGAATCAGCGCACGCGTGGATGTCGAATCGATTTGGAGATGACCTGGCGCGGTTGCAGGGACGCATCACGCTGAACCCGGCGGCCCATGTAGATCCGATAGGGACACTTCTATTTCCCGCGATTGCCTTTTTTACTCACGCGCCCTTGATCGGATGGGCCAAACCAACGCCAGTGAATCCGCTGAAGTGGCGTAATAAACGAGTGGCGAACTTTTGGGTCTCAGTAGCGGGCGTCATCAGTAATTTTATGATCGCTTTGATTGCGGGAGTGGCCATACGGCTGTTGTATTCGACGGGAATAATTGATGACGGCCTGAACTTAACAACCACGAACTCAATAATCGCTAACGGCGCGCTCGAACTTTTGATTAGTTTTTTCAGCCTGAATGTCGCGCTGGGCGTGTTCAATCTGCTGCCTATTCCGCCGCTCGACGGCAGTAAAGTCCTGGCCAGCCTGTTGCCGCCGAGTTTTGAATCAGGTATCGAAGCGCTGGAAAGGTTCGGTTTTATCCTGCTGTTCATCGCAGTATTCACAGGCACGTTGGGAGTTATTTTCCGTTTTGTGATGCCATTGGCTTGGAGTTTGGTATTTATCGGTAGCTGATATGAAAAGAATCTTCAGCGGAGCACAGCCTACCGGCAACATTCATCTGGGAAATTACCTCGGCGCCTTGCGCAATTGGGTGACGTTGCAGCACGAGTATGAGAGTTTTTTTTGTATCGTTAATCTGCATGCGATTACTAGCCGCCAGGATCCCGGATCGCTTGCCGCAAAGACGCTCGAACTTGCGCGGCTTTACCTCGTGGTCGGCATCGATCCAAGAGTCTCGACAGTCTTTGTGCAGTCTGATGTTAAGCAACACGCGGAACTCACATGGGTGCTGAACTGCGTGGCGCGTATGTCTGAACTTGAACGCATGACCCAGTTCAAAGAAAAGGCACGCAAGCAACGCGAGAACGTCGGCGTCGGCATTTTCGATTATCCGGTGTTAATGGCTGCCGACATCCTGCTTTACCAAACGGATCTGGTGCCCGTGGGCGAAGATCAAAAGCAGCATCTCGAGCTGACGCGAGATCTGGCAATTCGCTTTAATCGCGATTACGGC
>DATENN010000113.1:0-10879 GCA_035275045.1 Pyrinomonadaceae bacterium | reverse complement strand
AATGGCGTGGCTGGTGGAGCCGGCAATCCGCAACTCACAGTTGTAAAAGGCGACTGCAATTTAGATGGCGGATCCGGGTTATTAATTGTGACCGGCACGCTTTACTTTAACGGTCCTGGTCCAAATTTTAACGGCGTCATTCTCGTACTGGGCGATGGACGCTTGCTAAAGCAAGGCGGTGGTAATCGTAACGTCTACGGTTCCATCATGATTGCGCGCTTCGGAGCGACCGGGGGTTTTCTCGACCCAACCTTTGAGTATCTGGGTGGCGGCGGCAGTTCTAACTTACAATACGATTCCACCGCCGATCGCAATTCAGTAATCTCAGCGGGTACAAAAGTTCTTGGCGTGGTCGAAAGATAACAACCAGCTAAAAGGATCGAACGCTACGGGCTATCGGACTTTCCGATAGCCCGTTTTGTTTTGTAACTCCCTGGACTGCAACGCGGCTTCAGCACATCTGTTGTACAATCGCGGACGAGCGAGCCACGTCCACGAACCGATGCCCGATATCCTTCTCGTTGAAGACAAAGAAAGCCTGCGACGCGTTTTGCGCTTGACTCTGGAAAACGCGGGATACTCTGTCAACGAAGCAGCCGACGCGCGCGCTGCTTTGAACGAAATTGCCGCCACCCCGCATAAATTGGTGCTAACGGATCTGAGAATGCCCAACGGTTCAGGTCTTGATGTGCTCCGCGCTGCGAGACAGGCAGACAGCTCAACACCCGTCATTGTGATGACTGCGTTTGGCTCGATCGACGAAGCTGTCCAGGCGATGAAGGATGGTGCGCATGACTTTCTACAAAAGCCAGTCGACTCAAACCACTTGTTGCTGATTGTGGATCGGGCGCTGGAACAGGCGCGCTTGCGAACGGAAAACATTTTGCTGCGCGAAGAATGGTCGCGGCGCTACGGCTTTCCGCGAATTATCGGTGAGTCGGAGTCGATCAAGCGCGCCGTTGCGGAAACACAGCGGGTCGCTCAAACCGAAGCAAACGTGTTGCTACTCGGTGAGTCGGGAACAGGTAAAGAATTGTTTGCGCGCGCGATTCATCACTTATCACCCCGGCGAAAAAAACCTTTCGTCGCGATTAATTGCGCTGCTATTCCCGAGACTCTGATTGAAAATGAATTATTCGGCCACGAACGCGGCGCATTTACTGGAGCGGCTGATCGGCGTTTAGGAAAATTTGAGTTAGCTTCAACCGGAACCGTATTTCTCGATGAAATTGGCGAGTTGCCTTTGGCTGTTCAAGGTAAGCTGTTACGTGTCATTGAAGAAAAAGTCGTTGATCGGATCGGCGGCAAAGCACCCGTGCCGGTCGATGTTCGCGTGGTCGCGGCAACGAACAAGAATTTGAAAGCAGCGGTCGATGGTGGTGAATTTCGAGGCGATTTGTATTTCCGATTGGCGGTTTTTCCGGTCGAGATTCCGCCGCTGCGTGACCGCAATGATGACGTAATCATGCTGGCGATACATTTCGCGGCGGAGCTTGGTAAAGAACTTCGTGGACGTGAGGCGACGCTAAGCGATGATGCGACGAATGCACTGCGCGGGCATCGTTGGCCCGGCAACGTTCGCGAACTCGAGAACGCCATCGAGCGCGCCTGTATCCTGTCTGACACGCTCGTGCTCACACCATCCGATCTCGGGCTGAACAACCGAACCGCAGGACAGGATCAATCGGCGGCGTTCGAGCTCAACGGATCCTTGAGTGAAGTTACTCAACGTGCAGTCCGAATCGTTGAGCACCGAAAGATTGTTCAGGCATTGCAGAATAACAGCGGTAACAAGACTGATGCTGCTGCCGACCTCGGAATCAGCTATAAGACTCTGCTGACAAAAATGAAGGATTACAACCTCTAAATTTTCGAATGCGTCATCCTTCAACCGATCCAGCGTCACCTGCCGCAAAGGTTCACACCAATAACTCCGAAGTGCACGATGAAGCAGATGCGATTGCAGGAGAAAAAATCGAGCAGGTCGGTGATGCCGGTATTCAGCATGCTCCAGAAAAAACCGCTGGCGTCGAGCGAGGTACTGGACGATCCGCTTTTTTTGTGGGCGCCGGGATCCTCATTAGCAGGATTGTAGGTCTGATTCGACAACGCGTCTTCGCGCATTACTTCGGAACATCCGCTGCAGGTGACGCTTTCAGTGCCGCGTTTCGCATTCCCAACTTTTTACAGAACATCTTTGGTGAGGGCGCCCTCTCCGCTTCTTTCATTCCCGTCTACGCCAAGCTGCTTGCGCTTGATGATGAAGACGAGGCGTCACACGTAGCGAATGCTGTTCTGGGCCTTCTTGCGTTAGTGGTCTCCATCATTGTGTTGGCCGGCGTTCTTACCACTCCCTATATCATTTCTATGATTGCGCCCGGTTTCAAAGGGGAGACCCGCGAGTTGACGATTCGCTTGGTTCGCATCCTCTTTCCCGGCGCAGGATTGCTGGTCTTATCAGCGTGGTGCCTTGGCGTTTTGAACAGTCATCATCGGTTCTTCATTTCATACACGGCACCCGTGGCATGGAATCTCGCGATGATCGCGTCGCTGGTAATTTTCGGAAGTAGGGTTGGCCAATTTCCCTTGGCCGGTTACGTCGCCTGGGGTTCCGTCATCGGTAGCGCGCTGCAATTTGGCGTGCAGCTCCCAACCGTCTTTGCGCTAGTAAGACGGCTGCGGCCCGTTATCGACATCGCCAGCAACCACGTCAAGACGGTTGTCAGAAACTTCTTTCCCGTTTTCATGAGTCGTGGGGTGGTTCAGATCAGCGCTTTTGTCGACGCAGTGCTCGCTAGTTTCCTGCCCGAGGGTTCCGTCGTGGCGCTAACGTACGCGCAAAGTCTGTATACATTGCCGGTCAGTTTATTCGGAATGTCGGTTTCCGCTGCTGAACTGCCGGCGATGTCGAGAGCGATTGGAAATACCGAACAGGTCGCAGAGGTGCTGAGAAAGAGACTGGACCAGGGATTACAACGCATCGCATTCTTCATCGTGCCATCATCGATGGCGTTTCTCGCGCTTGGTGATGTTATCGCAGCCGTGCTCTATCAAACTGGTCAGTTCAAACACGACGCCTCCATTTTTGTTTGGGGCATTTTGGCGGGCTCGACGGTGGGCTTGTTGGCGTCAACGCTTGGTCGATTGTATTCGTCGACCTATTACGCGCTTCACGACACTCGCACGCCGCTGCGGTACGCAATCATTCGCGTTGCATTGACAACGGTTCTTGGCTATCTGTTCGCCCTGCCGCTACCCGTCGCGCTCGGCATTAATCCCAAGTGGGGCGTCGCTGGGTTGACGGCCTCAGCCGGAATTGCGGGTTGGGTCGAGTTTGCACTTTTAAGACGAAGTCTGAACCGCCGCATAGGCAAAACGGGACTGACGACGTCTTATGTATTGCGGCTGTGGTTGGCCGCGATTATTGCAGCGGCCGTAGGTTGGGGATTGAAGCTCTTAATTGGTCAGATGCACCCCATTCCGCTGGCTGCCATAGTACTGGGAGGCTATGGCCTCAGCTATTTCGCAATTTCTTCACTTCTTGGTATTTCCGAAGCACGCACCCTCATAAATAGGATTTTCCGCCTGTTACGGCTCGCGAAGTAGATCCGTCCGCCCACTTTGATTCCTTCGAAAATTACTGAAAGCCCTTCTTTATTGGCACTCTTTTCAAAGGGTAAGGAAATCAACACTTTCTGTTGCGGGCGAGAAAACCTCGCAAATTTCGAACAAAGGACTTACTCGAGGAGGAGATTGGCGAATGAACAAGCTTTTTACTAAAGGTATTTTTGCTTTAGGCGCGTTGCTGACATTGTCACTGGCGGGCAGCAGTGCACGAGCGGACAATTTCTTAATTGTTCCGGTCGGGCCGACAATCGTCCAGCCGGCAGGCCTGGGCACAGTCAACACCGTCCTGGTGTTGCAGACTAAAGGTTCGGCGACCTCAGGTTTTGGCGCGGTCGCGTACGATCCGAATAACACCAAATCTAACCGCAAAGGCGACTTCGTCAGCGGCAATCAAATTGTTGCGGGGGCAAACAATCAAACGTATTCGGTCACGGATCTTGGCGTTACTAACGGAAATCTCTGCATTAACATGAACATCAACGATCCGAATAAGGGCGGCGGCAATGGCGGCCCGGTTGGACCGATTGTTCTTAATTCGCTGGTATTAACGGCATACGACCAGTCAGGCACCGCCGTTTTCAGCGCGCATTTGGCCGATGCTGTCACATTGCGCGAAGCCACCGATAACGGCAACGGCACTGGAAAATCGGATTTCACATTCGCACTTAACAGCGACGCCGCAGCCGCTTTGGCAGCAGCTATCGCAGCTAACCCGAATCTCAGACTCGGTCTGGCCGCGAGTGTTTCCGACGCTTCGGGTGGCCATGAAAGCTTCTTCTTCTGCAAGGGTTGTGGCGGCAATCGCGAAGTTCCGGAACCAGCCACAATGTTGCTGTTGGGAACCGGACTCGCCGGCACGGTCGGCGCGATCAGGAAACGACGCAACGCAATGAAGTCGGAATAACCCATCTCCATCCTTGAGTAATCGAAAGCCCGAACGGTTTTCCGTTCGGGCTTTCGTGTGGCCGAAAATAATTCTGGAAACTAAAGAGCATTCGTTGTGTGCTTAGTTATCCTGGAAAAACGGACGGTCTGGTGCAGCGGCAGGCGGAGGCGGCTTCGAGCCGCCATTTTTGTTTTTCGGGAATCGCTTCGCCCAGATTCCAGCTTTCGTTGACCCCTCACAAACTCGTACTTATGATGAAGAAGTGCAACCGGTTCTCTCAGCGCAGCAAATGCGCGAAATTGATCGTCTCACAGTCGAAAAGCATCACGTAACATCATTCGAGCTAATGGAGTCTGCGGCAGCAGCATGTCTCAACTCTCTAACAGCTCATTTCGGAAATCTCGCCGGCAAAAAATTACAGATAGTTTGCGGTCCGGGGAACAATGGAGGAGACGGTGCCGCGCTGGCGCGGCAATTGTTGTCACAGCAGGTACAAACGGATGTGATATTAATCGGCAACTTTAACGACACGCGAGGCGATGCCCGAACAAACTTCGAACAGTTGTCGTCGTTGGCAGCCAATCAATTGACGTTTACTCAATGCGGCGACTCCGAAGCATGGGAGCAGGTCGCAACAACTTCTAACAACTATGACGTCATTGTTGACGCGCTTTTTGGGACCGGTTTGACACGCCCCCTTTCAGGTGTTTTTGCTAAAGTCGTCGAACGTATTCTGGACGCGCGAAACATCCGCCGAACAAGTAACCCACTAATCTTTTCGGTCGATATTCCTTCGGGACTCGACGCTGATAAAGCCGAGTCGATTGGCCCCGCAGTTAATGCTGACCTCACTGTGACCTTCACTGCTCCCAAACCTGCGAACGTATTGGCGCCCGCGGCGCATTTCAACGGCAAACTCGTCGTCGCGGATATCGGTTCGCCGCGAAGTTTGATTGATGCGCAAAACTCGAGCGACTTCTTAATTGAAAGTTCAGACGCCCGCGAATGGCTTATCCGCACGCGTTATGCCCCTGAGTCATACAAGAAAACTCATGGTGAAGTGCTAGTTGTTGCTGGCTCAAATGGGTATGCCGGCGCTGCCGTTCTTTGCGCCAATGCTGCGATGCGCGCGGGCACTGGATTGGTCACCATGGCGACCCCTGTGTCGCTACAAAATGCGGTGGCAAGTTCCGTGGTACCCGAAGTTATGACCCAACCACTGGCGGAAACGGATCGCGGCGCGATTAGCGACGAGGCCATCGCACATCTAAAAGTGTTAAGCCGGAAAGCAACCGTGCTTGCGATAGGGCCTGGCCTGTCAGCTTCGGACGAGCGCACGCGGCGCTTCACTTATGCTGCGGTAGCCGAGCGAACGAGAGCGACTGTAGTGGATGCTGATGGGTTGAATTGCCTGGCGCCCTGGCCCGCCGAACTGCGCGGGTCACACGACCTGCCGATAATTCTGACGCCACATATTGGTGAGATGCGCCGGCTGCTCGGAGTGCCCGGCGACACCACCCTGGACCATGTATCCACAGCCCGTTCTTTCGCAACGCAGCACAATTTGATTCTTGTTCTAAAAGGATCGCGTACCGTGGTAGCTGCTCCGGACGGCCGGATATTTATCAATCCAACTGGGAACGCCGGCATGGGTACCGCGGGCATGGGGGATACTGTCACAGGCATAATTGCCGCGTTCCTTGCCGAGGATGCAGCAACACTTCAGAACGAAGCCGACGCCCTGAAAGCCACTATCGCCGCGCTATATGTTGTTGGCCTTGCGGCAGACATTGCGGCACGCAATTTAGGCATGCGCACAATGATGGCTTCCGACGTTCGCGATTACCTTAGCGTTGCGATCCAATGGCTGGATCCATTGGGCGAACAACCTCGTTTGATTCAATGATTGCGTCACAACATATTGCTACCGGCGAATGGCGTACGCTGCAATCAGGTGAAACTTTTCGTGTGGGTGAAGCGATAGGCAAACAACTGCGCGGCGGGGAAATACTGCTGCTGGATGGACCACTCGGAGCCGGCAAGACAATCTTTGTTAAGGGCCTCGCGGCCGGATTGGAAGTCGATGCGGAAGAAGTTACCAGCCCTTCATTCACACTTGTAAATCCATATGTGGGACGTTTGCCGCTCTTTCACATCGATCTTTACCGTCTCGACACCGGAGCCTCAGCCGCACACGCGGTTGATCTCGAAGAATTGATTTCTGATGAAAAAGCAGTGGTGGTGATCGAATGGGCTCAGCGCTTAGGAAAGTATCCGTTGCCGCCCGGCGTGTGGCACGTGCAAATCAGCGGAGACGGCGAAGCGCCACGCACTATTCTGATAACTCAAAGCGGCGGCAAAAAATAACAACGAATAATTTCTTGACCGCGAGGTAGACTAAGAATATAAGCTCGTGATTTAGGAGGAGCGCTTGTCAACAGACATTCAAATTCCGGGCGAAGTGCGAACTGAACAAAACGGGTCAGATACTTTGCCATTTGCAATTTTGGTTGAGCAGTTGATGTCCCAGACGGATACTCCTTCCCTAGAGCAAATTTATGATTGGCTCAACCGCGCGAATATTTCGGAAGCGGATCTGGCGCCATTTGTCGGCTTCAAGGACGGAAACTACTGGCGCCATCGCGTGTGCCGCAACGAATTCGTTGAAATGCTGGTTTTATGCTGGCGCCCCGGCCATCGCACGCCGATTCACGATCACAACGGATCTCACGGCGGCGTCCGCGTTCACGAAGGGCCGCTGTGGGAAACGATTTTTGTTTACGATGAAGAGAAAGGACTGCGTTACAAATCGGCGCGGGCCTATGCTGCGGGCGCGGTAACTGGTTCAGATACTCCTGACATTCATCAACTTGGCAATCCTGACATCAGCGAGAGTGACCTCATCACGATTCATGTTTACGCACCGCCACTAGGCGTGCTTCATACCTACAAACCGGGCAGCACAGAGATCGAACTGTACGTGCCTGATGATGCCGCAGCATAAATCGCCTCCACATCGCTTCTCGCTACTACTTAACAAAGGTTTGCATGTCTAACTGGCGGCCATCAGTTGAGAAACTGATCGTGCCGCTCTTTCCGGTTCGCAGAACGATGGCGCCGGCCTGTTGCCATCGCTTAACTACCTCCGGATTCGGATGTCCAAAAATTGACGTTTGGCCAACGGAGATAACAGCGTAAACCGGCCGAGAAGCATTAACGAAAGCGGGCGTTGAAGAAGTCCTGCTGCCATGATGCGCAACCTTCAATACGTTTGTTTGTAAATTAGCATTTGCTTCGATTAGCGACTCTTCGGCGTGTGCTTCGACATCACCGGTAAACAGGAAGACTTGATTGCCGAACGAGAGTTTCAGCACGATCGAGTCATTGTTCTGAGATGGTAACAGCGGGCTCGAATTCGGGGGCGGCCAAAGAACGGTCGCACTTGCATTGCCCAGGTGCAACTCATCGCCTGCACCAATCGTGTAAAGCGGAATGCGGCGCGCTGAAAGGGTTTGTGCGAAACGGCTGAACTCAGGATCATTTTGCGGCGACCGGGCCACGAACGCCGCCCGCACCCGAAAATTTCGCGCGATATCGTTGAGGCCATCAATGTGGTCGGCGTCAGCGTGCGTTGCTATCAGGTAGTCGACGTGATCCAAGCCACGATGCCAAAGAAATTCTGAGACGACCGCTTCACCAATGCTGCGCGTGTCACGTTCAAAACGGTCGTCATCCTCCTCGGTTTTCCTTTGCTGAAATGGCCCGGGCTGCCCCCCACCATCTATCAAAATCGTTGTGCCGTCAGGCGCGGTTACCAACGCCGAATCACCTTGCCCAACGTCCAGAAAGTCAACGTGCAGTCGATTGTCAGGCGCGGCGGTAAACGGATGAAAAACGATTAATGAAATCGCTACGCATTGAACAAAGATTGCCACAATGTAAGCCGGTCGACGCGTTCTGTTAACAAGTGACGCACCCGATGGTTGCCATTTCCACAACCAGTGCAGCAGAAAAACGAGTGGCAGAAAATAGCAAACATACATCGCCGCCGCCCAACCGCTGTATTCCGGCAATCGAATGGAAGCGACGCCCGCACGCGCGAAAGGATCGACGCTGTGAATCATTAGCCATGCAACAACATTCGTCAGCTTGAACAACGGGAACGCGAGGAATCCGCTAACTTTCAACAACAGAAGCGACATCAGGGCAAGAATTGCCGTTAATGCCATCAAAAAACTTACGCCGACGTTCAATACCAGCGAGGCAATGGACAGGCGATGAAAATACAGCACCAACAGCGGCAGCAACACCAATTGAACGGCGCAAGATATAACTAAAGTCGAGAACGCATAACGCAGCGGCGCTTGCAAATAAAACCGTTCGAGGAATTTCGCCGCAGATGTCTTCCGTAGCTTGTACCTGTAATTCGAATGCTCTTGTTCTGCTCGCCACTTCCGTTCGCTCCAAAAAACTGCTTCGCAAAAAACCCGGAGCCAGCCGCTGCAGGATGGCGGATAGGGGGATTCACGCATTGGTTGCCAGCGGCCAACCAGCGCCAGTTTTTGCAGCAGCGGCCAAGCCAACAGGACGATTGCAGCTACGGATCCGAACGTCAGTTGGAATGACGGGTCGAACAAATCATCGGGACGAAATACAAGAAGTATCAGCGCTGAAGCGCCGAGAGCGTTACGCGAGTTTGCGTCCCGCGCCAACAAAGGGGCGAGCATCACAATCGTAAACATTAATGCGGCGCGCACCACGGAAGCCTGAGCGCCCACTGCGACCGTGTAGGTCCATAGAACGCCAGTCGACGCGAAAAATTGAGCGAGTCGATTGCGCGTTAGTCGACCGGTTACAAGAAATACAACCGCGCCAAGAAAGCTAATATGCAAACCACTGATCACGAGTACGTGAAAAGTCCCGCCTTCGCGAAACCGTTCGGAAGTCGACTGTGACAAGAAATAGCGATTGCCCAGCATGGCCGCGTCGAGAATTCCCGCGGTCTCGTGCGAAAAATTCGAGTTGATCGCTTGCAACATTTGTCCGCGCCACTGGTACAACCACGCAAGCGGCAAAAACACTGGTTCATCTTCAAGTCGTTCAATCAACAATGGGCTCTTGATCAGGCCGGTGGCATCGTATCCCTGTCGATCCAGATACTCAGTAAACGCAGACACGCCCGGATTGCGAAAATTCTGCGGACGATCAAGCCGCGTCAGGACTCTTAACCTTGAGCCGTAACGCAAGTCGAGTTCATGGAACCTTTTTTCACTGGTCTCGTTCGCCACGCGCGCCTGCAGAATTATGGTGCCGCGCGCCAACATTTCAGTCTCTTTCACGCGCAATTTTTGCAAGCGAACGGTGAAGAAAATTCGTTCTGGTGCAAGTTCGGGCGCCGTTTCGATAACGCCTGTTATCTCGACGGGTTCACCAGCCTCAATCTTTTCGTTCGCTAACAAACTGCGAATATGATTGGAGGGCAGGGGCAGCTTGTCGATACTTGAGTAAGCGAAACCCAGCAGAGTCATCGCGAGCAGTGTCGAGCCGGTAGCGAATCTGAAGCGGCGTCGCAGGAGGAATACAATCGTTGCAATCGCTGACAAACCGCACGCTGCGACAGCAAGCCACACCGGAGCCTGAGTGATGCTTCGCGCGACGACGCCCACGCTGAAAGCACACGCACAGAGCAGTAATGGGTACGTCGTCATGCCGGAACGAGGATCCGGCACAACCGCTGGATCGTGTGACAACACTTTTGCAGTTTTTGATTAAAGCGGCGGGTGAATTCAATGAGATCGTTCTTTAGATCTCGGCGGACACCACTAGAACTCGGTATGTGTCAGACGAACAACAGTCTCGACATGATGAGTCTGCGGAAACATATCAAAGGCCACGACAGAGTCAATAGTGTAGCCACCATCGAGCAAAACCTTCAGGTCGCGCGCGAGTGTGGCGGGATCGCACGAGACGTAACAGATCTTTTGTGGCGCGACTGACATGACGCCTTGCATCACGCCGGGCTCGGCTCCAGTGCGCGGCGGATCGAGCAACATAAAATCAGGACGTTCAAAACCTAACCAGTGTTTTAACCATTCGCCGACACTCATGTTGACGAGCTCGACGTTGTTCAGGTCGGCGGCATCAAGATTGCGCTGCGCATAATCAACCGCGCGCGTGTTGGACTCAACTGCTGTGACTTGATCGAAATTTCGCGCCAGCGGGAGAGTGAACAAACCCACCCCCGCATAAAGGTCAATGGCTTTCTTGCCGCGCTCTTGACCTACGGCTTCGCCGATCATCAACTCCAGCAACTCATGATTAATCTGAAAGAATGCGTCGGCGCCGAAGTAATAAGTTTCGTCGCCG
>DATENN010000112.1:0-7665 GCA_035275045.1 Pyrinomonadaceae bacterium | reverse complement strand
CGATCGTGAGCGCCTTCTGATAAGCGTCACGGGCTGCGGCCGGCTGTCCAGTCTTTTGATAAAAATCGCCAAGCGTACTAAAAAGCGCCGCGTCTGCCGGATAGATCGCGGTAGCTATTTCCAGCCGTGCGATTGCTGCGGGCAGCTTGTCTATTCCTGACAGGGCCACAGCGATTTGATTGAGCGTCCCGGGGCTCGCAATACCGTTGCGATTGATCTCGACCGCTTTTTTCAGAGCCAGGTGCGCTTCGTCTTTCTTGCCGATTACCACGAGGCTGATCGCAAAGTACACGTTGGCGCGATCCGAGTGCGGATAAAGTTCAGCGGCGATCTTTGCCGCCTTTGCGGCCGAGTCCCAGTCTTTTTTCACCGCGAAGGATTGTCTAATGTCGAGGAGTTGGTTGATTAGGTTCGGATAAACTTCAGCGCCGGCGAAAAGGGGCCGGAGGTTCTGTTCGATGTTATTCAAATCTGATGCGGCCGCCGAATCGAAGCGTCGAGTGTAGTCATTCCATGATTTCGCCCAATCCGCATTCCATTTCTCTACCATTTTTTCAAATGAGGAGTTGAAGCGCAGTTCAGCCGGATAGCGCGGATTGCTTTTGTACATTGCGATGTAGTCGGCAAAGAAGGGAATTGTGCCCGTCGAGTGATAAGTCTCGATTCGTTCCCGGCCATATTTCTTGTGCAGAGCCTGGGCCATTTGTGAGCCAACCTTTATGAGTGCGGCGTTGCCCGCCGGATGACGGCCGTCGTTAATTGCGGCTACCGTCTTATCAAAATCAGCGTGCAGTGAATCGCGATTGACTGTGTTGTTAAAAAAGGCGAAGGCCTTTGCCGTCTCAGAGCTATCGGCGGACATCGATCGCTTCGTGCGATCAAAGTGTAGTGAGCCGTAATTAAAAGTAGAGCTCATTCCGCGATACACAGCCTCGTCGTACTTATCTTTCGTGTAAACCGGAATTTCCCACGTCTTACCAGTAACCGCTTGATAGAGGGCCTTCACGTAAGGCATGCGATCGATCGTCATCACGTTAGAAGCGAATGCGATGGTCAGATTTTGCGAGGGAATGTGGAAGACCATCGTGTTGGTGCCCGTCTGGCCGCCGTCGTTGTAATAGACGTATTGACCATTGACGGGAAAGACCAGCCAGCCGAGCGTGTAATACCAGGCGCCGTCATCCAGTCCCACGTAACGCCCGCCTTTGTTGGCGACCGGCGTCATCATAAGCTCGAATGATGATCGCGACAGGATGCCGCTGCGTTCAATGTTGTGCGCCCAGCGCAACATGTCGGGCACGGTGCCGATCGCGCCGCCACCGCCGAATCGCGAGCTGACATCGATAAAAGGCGCAATTTTTATCTCGCCATTTACCAGTTCGTAGCGCTGCACGCGATTAGGGATGGTTAATTTCGGATCATCCATGCGCGTGTCATTCATGCCCAGCGGCGCCCAAATATTCTCGCGCAGGTATTCGTCGAAGGACTTGCCGGAAACTTCCTCGATCGCGGCCCCTAAAAGGTTGTAACCGCTGGTTTGGTAGTCGAACTTAAAGCCCGGCTCGTTCTTGATTGGGTATTTGGCGATTCTGGCCACCACCTCGCGCGGTGTGACATGTTCCGGCCCAATACCCGAACCGGTTTGTCCGCCGCCAAGATGCACCAGCAGTTGCTTCACCGTCACCGGCCATTTCTGTTTGGGATAGTAAGGAACATAAGTCTGGATCTCTTCGTCCAGCTTCATCTTTCCCCGCTCGACCAATTGAACGATCGCGGTTCCCGTCATCGTCTTGGTAACAGAGGCCAGACGATAAGCTGACTCCGAGGTTGCCGGAATCTTGTTTTCAACATCGGCGTAACCGAAACCTTTTACCCATGTCTGATCGTCCTTCATGAACCCAATCGTCAGTCCCGGAGTCTTGTCCTTCGTCATTTGCTCTTTCACAAACTGCTCGAACAAATTGAGCCTGGCCGCGTAGTTATCCGGCACCCTGGTCTTCTTTTTCTGAGCGTGGATAAGCGAAGAAGAAAGCGGGAGGATGCACGTGATTAGTAAAACCGTGACACTGGTTTGGAGCTTTTTCATTTCCACTAGAATCCTTAATGCAGTTTCGGGAGTATGAGGTTTAATGTTTCTCAGGACATAAGAATGACCCGCGCTACCACTGCGAGTCATCCGGGCCGAGTCTTTTTGAGGGCCCACCTGATGTCAAGTTGGACGCCTAGCTTCCCGCCTGCCCAATAAAAACGTTCTTATCGATCTGCTGAGGATTGCCGAGCACGACGAAGCGAATGTTGCGCATGTATTTTTGCGCCACGCGTTGGACCTCTGGTGGTGTAACCGCGCGCAGCTTTTCCAAAAAGACCAGAGAGTTGCGCCAGCCACCGCCGATCAATTCGTACTCTGCCAGACTGGCGGCCTGGGCCGCGTTCGTTTCCTGCTGCAAATAGTAACTGGTGAGAAACTGCGAAACGACGCCGTTGATGTCCGTTTGATCCACCGGGTCGGTTTGCAAGCGCTTGATCTCATTGAGCATCACGCGTACTGCCTGATTCGCATCAACCGCGCTGACATAGATGCCACCCACGTTCGCGGCCTGGCTGCCGAGGAACGCGCTCGGAGCGTACGAGAGGTTTCGTTTTACTCGCACTTCTTCAAACACGCGATCGCGCAACGTGGCCGCCGCCACCTGCATGGGAAAAATGTCGGGCGAGGTAATGGGCGGCGCACTAAACAAACCTTCGATGTAATTGGTGGGCAGGCCGCGTTGCGTTACCTCTACGGTTGAGGCGCTAAACGAAAGTTGCGGCACGGCTACGGGACGGTAGTTACCGCGGGGAAGTTTGGCGAAGGTGGCTTCGACCTTTTGTCGCAACTGGGCCGGATCCAAATCGCCGACCACCACCAGCAACAGCCGCGATGTTTCCATCGCTTGCTCGTGATAGCGACGAACATCTTCCACGGTCAACCTGGACACCGATTCCACAGTCCCTTGCGGCCGATTCAGGTAAGGATGGCCTGTATAAGCGGAGGCCTCCTGCAACCTTTGCAAGTAAGTGTCAGGATCGTCGGCGTCATCGGCCAGGCCCGAAACGGTACGCGTCTTAACCAGCTCAAAATCTTCTTTGGTGAAGGACGGCCGCAGCGCTACGTCCGCGAACAAGTTCCACATGTTGTCAAAGTTTGTGCGCGTCGCCGTCAGTGACAGCACTGAGTAGTCGTAGTTCCCGCTTGAACCAATCACTGTGCCGGTGCGGGCCAATTCCGAGCGCAAGCGCTCGCGAGGAAAGTTGACGGAAGCCTCAGCAGCGACATCGAGCATCAATGATTCAATTCCGGCGTTCTGTGAAGTGAGATTGCGCGAGCCCCCTCTCAGGAAAAGCCCTGCGGCCACGGTTTGACTGCCGGTACGTCGCTTTACCAGGACCTTTAATCCGTTGACTTCAAATTCTGTCACCAGCGAGGCCTGGCGTGCGATTGCGCTTTGAACATCAGCGGCCGCCGGCGACGGCTGTGGCGCCGGCGTCGGTGTTTGCGCGACGACCCTCGGAGCAGTGACCAGTAAGCAGCAAGCAGTGAGCAGCAGGCCGCTCATGAATAGAAGCCAGGTTCGCTTCGCAATTTGACCGTTATTATTTCTCATTTGATTATCTTCGTTTCCCTTGTCAGCGTGTTACGCCCCCAATGCCAAATGAAATGTGTCATGACAAATGGAAGATGAATTTAGTTCCCAACTCAAGTACCCAACCCGCTCGCCTATTGCCCGATCAGTTCTTGTGGCGTCAATTTCACCGTCTGTTGCGCTTCGTCAGAGATGAGGGCCAACCCTACATGGGGCTTGCCTTGAATGTAGTTTGTGATGAAGCGGTTGATGTCTGCGCGCGAAGTGCGGCGCAGGTTCGGCAGATAAGTGCGGAAGTAATCCAGTCCGGTTGAAGACCACCAGAAACTGAGCGTGTGTGAATACTCGCTCAGTTTTTCGCGCGAATACAGATCGTCCGCCTCGAGCAGCGCTTTAGCACTTTCCAATTGTTCGTCGGTGAAATAGTCCTTGTCGTTGAAGTGCGCCACTTCATTGTAGATGGCGCGAATCGCTGCCCGCGACTTTTCCGGTGTCGTTTGCGCGGTGATCGTGATAGGGCCGACGTTGCGCTGCGTCAGATAGCCGAACGAGACGCCGGCAACCAGTCCGGAGTCGACGAGGCTGCGCTGAAAACGTGAGTTGGGCTGCATCAGGATAAACGAGAAGACATCCGCCGCGTACGTAGCGGGGTTGTCTTTGACGGTTGAAGGCCCGTGCCATCCAATATTGATGATGACGTTCTTCACTTCCTGTTTGACGATGCCGCCTTCGCTTTTCGCCAGGGGCGGATGTTCCACCATGGGGAATTCGACAAACGGATCTTTCTCGCGCCGGGCCCAGTCACCGAACAACTCCTGGGCCAGTTTGAATATTTCATCGGGCTGCACATCGCCGGTGACAATTAGCGCGGCGTTATTGGGTACGTAGTAACGCGATTGAATCAACCGCATCATGTCGGTGGTTGCCGTCGAGACGGTTTGGCGATTACCGAGCGGATTTTTCCGGCTGGGGAATTTCGAGAAGAGCCGGTTGGTCATCTCGAGGCTGAGATAATAATAAGGATTTGATTCGTTCCGATCGATTTCGCCGATCACTACTTCCTGCTCGCGTTCAAACTCGCCTTTGTCGAACAGCGGATAACGGGTCGCGTCGCGCATGAAAGTCATGGCCGTTCGCAGATTTGGACTGGTGGTGGTGAAGAAGTAATTGACCACCTCTTCACGCGTCACCGCATTGTAGGCAATCCCCAACTGGCCAATTTTTTGCAGGTATTGTTCGGCGTGGGCAATGGCCCGGTTCGCTTTGAAGAACATGTGTTCGTACAGATGCGACAGACCATTTAACTCGGGGGGTTCGGTAAATGAGCCGTTGCGCACAGCTAATTCAATTGTCGCCAATGGCACCGAATGATCTTCGAGCACCACGACTTCCAGGCCGTTGGGCAAAACCCGGCTGTTAATTTCAGAAGCCGGCTTTGCCGCCGTGGCACTGGACGCTGTGTTGTATTGCCCCTGTGGCTGTGGCGGCGCCGTGGTGGTAGATTGAGGTCGCGGCGTCGCCGGGGCGACCAGCCCGAAAATAAGTCCAACAATAGGAAGAATTCGTTTCACGTTATGTCCGCCTTACTTGTAGAGAGCTTTCCGCCTGCTCCGATTTTGTACTCATTGAGATGCCGTGTGTGGCTGATTGAGTGCAAACTAAAATGTAACACAACACTTTTGCGTCTACAGAATGCGCTCGAGCGAGCCCCACGGAGTAGCGACGGGTTCGATGTTAACTAAGAGGGATTGGATGTCGGCGGTGCTATTTCGGCCGTTCGGAAGAACTGTAAGCTAATTGGTAGTCCGTGACGCGTTCGCAGGGTTTCAGGAGCACCTCCTGGTGTGTCCTTTCGGCTTCGCGCAGGACAGCTGATCTTAGGACTCCATCCTGCCTGATGGATCGGGCTTCGGTTTGATCGCGCTCCTGATTTTGTTGGGCACTGATCCAATATTTTCCGGGAGAGATGTGGCCGACGGCAAACGTGCCGTCTGATTCCGGTTGCACCTCAAAGAACCGGAGGATGTCGTTGGCATCATTTTTTTCGGCAGGAACAATGTACACGTGGAGGTTGACCGGTAGTTGCTCACCCTCGGGGACCGTCACCCGGCCGCGAATTCCCGCCGCGCCTTCGGCGATAGTAATGGTCAAGCCCGAAAGCCTTTCAGCAGATTTCAAAGTCAGTCCATCGCGAGCCAGCGCCAGGCTCGCGGTTTTCGCTGCGACTGTCTGCGCCGGGCCCAGGGAAATTGTGCGAACGTACCAGCCACTTGCAGGAGCTACCGCCTCGATTCGATAAGTACCCGCAGCCAGATTTCTCATCGTGAACGATCCGGTAGCGTCGGGAACGCTTTCGGCAACTTGATTTCTGACGAGTATGGAAACTTCCGGCGTCGAACCCTTAGCGTCGGTGGGTGATTTCGTCGCCGGTTCGTAACGGCGCGCGAAAATAAGGGTTTCCCGGATCGCCGTGTCGCGGCGTTTTCCGCATTCAGCGTTAGGGTTGCTTTCCAGCACAACCCGGCCGTCGATGCCGGCCTGAGGTGTCAAGACAAGTTTTATTGAGTCGACATCGGCGCCGAGTACTCTGATCCGGCGCGGCTCAGCTTTCAAAGTTTCGCGACTGCGCAACGTGAACGTCGCACTCAATTCGTAGTTGCCATCGGGAACCCCGTAAAGCGCCCATGCATAATTGGTGTAGGGAGTCCCGAAGGCATTCAAGATCGTTGCGCGGTCGCGAACGTCGGTGAGGCTGACCGTGACAGTTGAAAAGTATTGTTCAGCAGGATCTGGAATTCCGACGACCGTGCCACTCACAGCGCGTCCGGAATCGCTGCGATATTGGATGTTCGCAGTAGTTTCTTCACCGCTGCGCACGACGATTTCTGAAGCTGTGTCGCGGGTGGATGAAGGAAAGTAGGTGAACGTGTCTGCGTCGTACGATGTGGGAACGATCCTCCCTCCGCGCAAGGAGCCGCCGGCGGCGACCAGATAGACACCGGCGGGTAAGCCATACAGGCGAAACATACCGCGATCGTCGGTCATTCGGTCGCGGCCGAATGTCGTGAACGGCACCGGTTTACCTTCCGCGTCACGCAGCCGCATCGCGCGAACAACTGTGGCCACGATCGGGCCGGTTGGGCCACTGACGGTGCCGGTAATGACGCCGCCCTTAGCCATCGTGATGGTGATAACCTCTCCCGGGCGATAGTAGTTGGAATCAGCGGGCGTCGCGGGTTGGGCCGTGTGGACAAACCCGGGCACGTTTGCCCACACTCGGTAAAGTCCGGCTTCCAACTTGTCGACTTGAAGTTGCCGCCGCTATCGATGGCCACGGGCTGAATCGTGTTGCTCAAGTTTCCCGCTTTCACGGCATAGATCACACCGCCGGCAACCGGTTCGCCGGCCGGAGTGACCACTCGGCCGCTGAGCGAGTTTGAAGAAGCGACCGTCTCCTGACCGGAAGCGATGACAGGTAAAAGTACTAAGAGCAACGCAGCGATAAACAGCGATGCGCTCGAACAAAATCTTAGTGCAGTTTGCGCGGTCATGGTCAGGGCTTTGGCGTTAGGTCAACTACGAACGTAGCTTCTGACTCTCCATCGTTGGTTACCTGGACAGTTTGCTTTTGCGGCAAAACC
This sequence comes from Pyrinomonadaceae bacterium, assembly GCA_035275045.1. Lineage (GTDB taxonomy): Bacteria > Acidobacteriota > Blastocatellia > Pyrinomonadales > Pyrinomonadaceae > PSRF01. Next base: position 401 of record DATENN010000112.1, on the reverse strand, counting down.
CGCTGTTCCGCTGACGAAGAAATGCTATTACGCAGAATGAACAGTGTGACCTCGTAGGTTCCCGCCGGAAGATTCTTGATCAGAAAATGTCCCCGCGCATCAAGATAAGTACCACTGCCCTCCTGGGTACCTTCGCGAGTACAGCGGACAACCAATCGCGTATCCGGCGCCGGTTCTCCTCCGACGAACTTTACAGAGCCGCGAATCGCGCCTGTTCCGAAACTGACAAAAATACGTAAGTCAGAGATTGACTGGCCCCCTTGAAGTTCCAGACTCGGCGGGACCGTGATTCCGCCTCGCTCGATCCGCGTAATTGTGGGGCGAGTTGATGGTGCGGCGGTGGGATAAATGTGCAATGAAAAACGGCCGGCTCGTAATCCACCAATGCGAAAGCTTCCATC
>DATENN010000111.1:0-7838 GCA_035275045.1 Pyrinomonadaceae bacterium | reverse complement strand
CCCCTTCTCCGAACGCGATGTACTTGAGTAGATAAGAAAGCGGGTTCCCTTCACTCCACCCAAAATAAACGTGTGGCAATTTTCCGGTTTCATTACGAAGGAAAAGCAGAAACGCGGCAATCGCATTTGGCACTGCGGGAGACACAGCCCGCAACACGCGATAGCCGTCAACTTTTTCGCCGTGTATCTGCAGCACGCCTGAGAATTCGGACGCGTCACCGGGTGTCACTTCAAAAAACAGGATGGGTTCGTTGGCGGGAATGTGATTGTCGGTGCGCTTTTCTCGTTCCTTGATCTCGTACTCGCTGGCGTCGCCAGTGTCGCGCCGGTTCGCGATAATACGCACTGTGCCTGCGGCTGCACGCCGCACAAATTCTCGCGCTGCGTCATCCAGTTCAACCCGTTCCACGCGTAGCTCAGTGGTGCGCCAGACGCGTGAAAACAACGATGCCGCCACGATGGCAAGGATAAAGAATGACGCGATCTTGATTCCTTCAGGCCGTTCGTGAATGTTCTGAACAGTCGTGTAAGCAAACACCACGGCGATAATCAAAAAAGGAATCCAGTTTTGGCCACGCTTGCGCATCGCCAAAGTCACCGCTATTGCCGCCGACGTCATCAACACCAAAACGCCGGTCGCATAAGCGCCGCCCTGCGCGTCTACATCCGCGTTGAAAATGAAGGTAACCGCGATCGCTATCAGTGTAAAAACAATGGCGAGCGGCCGGGTCGCTTGCGCCCATTGCGGCGCCATTCCGTACCTCGGTAAGTAGCGCGGCACGATATTCAACAAGCCGGCCATTGCCGACGCGCCCGCGAACCACAGAATTGAAATCGTGCTTATGTCATAAACGGTCCCAAAGATGTCGCCAAAAAATCCATGCGCCAAAAATGCAAGCGCTCGGCCGTTCGCCTCTCCACCGATGGCAAATTTCTCTGGTGGAATCATCATCGTGGTAACCAGACTGCTGGTGATGAGAAAGGCACTCATGATCAAAGCGGCTGTGCGCAAAAGTTTTCGCGTGTTTTCAATTCTGCCCTGGAGCAAAAGATGAGTGCGCGGCTGCGGCGGTAGTCCCGCGCGCGTGCTGTGGATGTCTTCCCAATCAGCGTCCGTCAGATCCTCTTCACCTTTAACCAGCGGCATGACCGCGACCCCGGTTTCAAAGCCTGATAGTCCTAAGGCGAGTTTTGGAAACAGGATCAGTGACACGCCGACCGCGAGCCAAATGTTGCCGCTCACTCTAGGGTGATGAATTAACGCTTGTTTCCAATCCGGAAAAAAATGGGGATGGGTTACCAGTTGATACAACCCAAAGCCGATGACGACGAAATTCAACAACAGGTACACGCCGACCAATATCACCGCAATACCGATCGCTTCCTTGAAGCCACGCAGGAAAATGCCGCCCAGCAACACCACCAGCACCAGCGTGACTCCCAATTGATGTTTCAGGAGTTGAGGCGTGAATGGATTTTCGATGACATGGGCGGTGGCGTCGGCTGCGGACAGGGTAATCGTGATAACGAAATCAGTAGCAACGAATCCCAGCAAGACCAGGACGAACAGCTTGCCCTTCCAGCGTGATAGCAAATGTTCCAACATCGAGATGGAACCTTCACCGTGGGGACTTTCGGCGGCCACACGACTGTAGATTGGCAACGCGCCCAGCAGAGTCAGCAGGACCAGAATGAGCGTCGCGATCGGCGAAAGTGCGCCTGCGGCGAGAAAAGCAATTCCCGGTTGATAACCGAGCGTCGAAAAGTAATCGACGCCAGTCAAACACATGACTTGCCACCAGGGATGCTGCTTATGTGAACCGGGTTGATCGTCTGCTGAGGTGGATTGTCTTCCGCCCTTAAACAACCAGAGCTTGAAGTTTTTCCTTGTTCGATCGAAGAGAGGCATCCGCATGCTAAGCACGCAACCGGCGCATGCTTATAGTCTTTCCCTGCCGCCTTTGAAACTCGCGAAATTCTACGCTGATTCGATCCTGCGTCAAGCTAAATGTCCGAAAGTTAGCGACTCTTTTCTTTGAGGTGGTTACCACCCACAATCCGGTGAAGAAACCAACGGTGGTAGGGCTCAAAAAAAAGCGGGCGGGGACCTCCCACAGTCCCCACCCTAAGGCCACGTGTCCTCACCCCACGCGACCACTTCGTCCACCGGGGAGGTGAACGCAGCGCGGATTATGCAACAGTCCCGTGAAACTTTCAACCGCCACTTCCGGCGAAAAAACACAATGAAAGTGGGTAAAGTTCGCTAATTAATGAAAGAGAAAAGGGACGGGACTTGAGCTTACGACTTGCGTCCGACGGATGCTGGAATTGCGCTGCCGATGGCCGCTGAATCATCGGCTGTTGCTGGTCCAGCATTGTGTTTTTCGGCGTAGTGCAGGTCCGCGAGTGCAACAATAACAAGTAAGGCAGTCACTCCTAAGGTAGCGAGGATATAGAGCAACGCGGACATTTCGAGATAGATCAAAATGATTACGCCGATCGCTAACACCGCGGTCCAAAGAACGGTAAAAGCTTTGCGGCGGCGGCGTTCAGCAGCGGCGTTGCGAGTAGACTTCATTAAATACCTTTTTGATCTGAGATTCTTAATAGATTACGCGTGTCGGCAAAGTTGTCCCGACGCTGGAAAACATGCTCGACAAACTGCCGGTAGCAGCGCCAAGCAATGTTTGTCCAATGCGGCCTGGTGAAAACATGCCGGCTTCGGGAACTTCGATGACATCGTACGGCTGCAGGAAAATATCCGCCGCTTTGTTATGTTTGATAGCGGCATAGTCAACGCGAATTGTTTCCTGAGTCTGACTGCCGGGCTTCTGTCGAAAGATGCGAACGTCGGTGAGCTTCGCTTCCTTCTTTGGTCCACCCACCATAGCCAGCGCACGACTCAACGTTAATTGGTCGCGAAGAAGCACACCCTGAGGTGAAACTACGCTACCAGTAATATAAATCGGCTCGGCTTCAGTAACGAGGATGTAGTCCCCCGGGCGAATAACCGGATTGGCTTCAGTCCTTCCAGCGCGCAAGTCAGATAGCTTAACGATTTGCATCGGAATTTTTGTGCCGTCGATCGGTTGTGCATCCGCCTCTTCGCCGGGATCAGGGCACATCACCGGTTCGGTGTGCAAAATCTGAATCGTTCCCGCAGCGCGCTCGGTAAAGCCGCCCGACGCGGCCATCAACTCGTTCAAACGCACCTTGCGTTGCATTTGCACCCGTGTCGGCTGTCTGACAGCTCCAAACACTGTTGCCGGCTGCCGGCTTTTGCGGTCCGAAATACGCACGCTCACTTGAGGGTTCTTGATGTACTTCCCGTAGGCCTTTGCAACGTCGGCCTGAACTTCTCTTTCGGTGCGGCACTTCGCAACTATCGGGAGCTCCAAAAATGGCAAAGAAGTTATGTTGCCGTCGGTATCAATTTCGACGGTGGCGTTCAAATCGGGTTGTCCGAAAACTCTAACGTCAAGCACGTCGCCCGGTCCCAGCAAGTACTTGCGGATGCCCTGGTTGTCGACGCTTGAGCCGCCGTCCTGGCCGCCGGTTGCCCAACCCGCTTGCTGTTCCTGCGTACGCACGAGGGCCGGCAATAACAGCCCGGCGACCAGCGCGACCAACACAAAACTTCTTTTCATAAAAACCTCATACTTACGAGCTATAAACCCGAGACTCTACCAAGATGACATGTGGCTCGCGAACGATGCCCCAATACTTAGTCTTTGACTTCCGAAAGACCAGGCAGATTGCTTTTTGCCGGCGTAGAGGACCTCTTGCGCCGCGAGTGCCGGCCTGAATGACTGACTGTTCCAGGCACCGCAAACCCTGTAAAAAGCAGATTGCAATGATTGCATAAAAGGTGATGGATGCCAACTATACGCAGGAGAAAAGGGGTCGGTTTATAGCCCTTTCTGATTCTTGAACTGCGGCATTTCGGACATCTTTGAGAAATCACGACAAACGTCTCCTTCGACCCTCAATTCGGCTCAACACGATTGCTATTGCCATTGCGTCGCGCTTTCAGTTGCGATTGCAGCCGTTCGATCTCCCGGGTGATACGCTCGGTCCCCGGCACGCGTACTTCTTCTTTCACGTTTTCGCGATTTAGATAGAACAAAGCATCTTTGTAACGGTCAATTGCGCGACGATAGTGACCCTTGAAAGCCGAACGTTCCGCGAGTTCGACCCAGTGGGCGACTTTGACTGAAGCAATGAATTCGCGAATCGCGGAACTCGATGCGTGCAGCTCCGCTTCCTCCGGGTAATATTTCAGCGCCGAATCCAGGCAATGCAAAGCGCGATTGGCCGTTTCAATTTTATCCGAAGTGCGCGCGCGTTGCTGCGCCTCATAGGTCAGAGAGCGCGCTGAGTCTCTGGCCCACGTCAGCAGATGATGCTTCTGCAAGGCTCGCACGCGTTCCTGGCCCGCTTTAATTGCGATGCGCTTGTCGGCCAGCATGCTGTTTGACTTCAGCCTTTCTTCACTCGCAGTTAGATAGTCCTGGCAAAGTTGAAACACTTCGAAGTGAGGCTCAGCGTTCGAGCCGGTCTCGGCCTGCTCTGAATGCTGTTGAATTGTTCTCCAGGCAGCCGAGAGTCCTGATGAGGTTGAAGCCTTTGAGCGGGCCGCGCGTTTGTGTTCGCCGCTGCGATGCAGCGAAGGATCGGAGCCTTGTTCAAGAAGATACTTGGTCCAGGCGCGCCGCATGACGACTTCGCGTGCCGAAAAGGCAACAAGCAGGACTACACTGGCAGCGAGGCCCGCAGGGATCCACGGCGCTTCATCACCTCCATTAACCAGCATCCACCACAAACCAAAGAACAAAACTAACGCGGCAACGAACGCCACGAGAAGATATCCGGCACTCGACGGTTGTCGGGCGCGCGCCGCCGGTCGTCGCCCACTATCCGATGTAGAAAACGGGCGAGCACGTGACCCCTTTCCAAAGAAATCATCCGTTGAGTTATTGCTCAAAGGTTCGTTGCTTTCCCACGATTTGCGCTGTGCGCACCAACAATTTAAAGGCTATGAATGCCGGGAGGAATCGGCCCGCGGCCGCTGAATGAATTATCAACCCAATAGTCACTTTTTACGAATGGCCTGTCAATATATGATGACGGCGGTACGCCAGTCTAATAAAAGGATATTTCGATGGAACCACTAAGCGAACAAGAGTTTGCAGGAAAGAATCTGCTGGTAACCGGAGCGACTTCAGGCATCGGGCGTGCGACGGCGCTTCGCTTTGCCAGGGCGGGCGCGAAGGTTGCGTTGGTGGGCCGTAACCAGCCGGCGCTGGACGACTTGTCGCAGCAGCTGCACGAATTAGGAGCAGACACAATTCCGATCATCGCAGATCTTGCTGACGAGGACTCAATCGATCAGGTGATTACAAAAGCCGAGGCAGGATTAGGCAGCATCGACGTCCTGGTTAACGCAGCCGGTCACATTTCGAATGGCACTATTGAAACAACAGACATCGATTCCTGGGATGCGATGTTAACTATCAATTTGCGTTCGGTGTTCCTGCTGATGCAGCGAGCGCTGCCGTCGCTGATACAACGACGCGGCAACATCGTTAACGTTTCGAGCGTAACTGGCCTGCGCGCGTTCTCAGGCGTGCTCGCTTACTGCGTTTCTAAAGCCGGCTTGGATCAGCTTACGCGCTGCGCCGCGCTGGAATTAGCAGCACAAGGCGTGCGGGTAAACGCTGTGAATCCGGGCGTGGTTATCACTGAGATTCATAAGCGCGGCGGGATGAACGAAGATCAGTACGCCCAATTTCTCGAACACTCAAAGACAACTCATCCGCTTGGCCGGGTGGGCAGGCCGGAGGAAATTGCGGACTTGATTGCCTTTCTAGCTTCTGATCGCGCTTCATGGATCACGGGGGTCACCTACTCAATCGATGGCGGTCGCGCGCAAACCTGCGCCCGGTAAAAATGCCAAAAAAACTCGCGCGAAAATAGCACTTCTGTATATACTCTGCGCCACTATCGCAGCGAAACCCGCACTCATAGATCGCGGAAAAGGTCACTAAAAGCATTCCGTCATCGATTGTCAGGAGGAACTATTCCAATGATGAACGATCCGCGGATGGCGCAACCTAACGCGGGCGCCGTTCGAATGAAGCCAAGTACAAACAAGAATGTCTTCAAGATCATTCTCGCGATCACGGCGATCCTGGTTGCCTTGCTGCTCGGTCTAATCGTGCTCCTGCTGATCGGCGTGGAAACTGGACCAGTCGCTCTGCTGGTGGGCCTGGTTTCGGCAACGCTGCCGGTGCCAATCTACTTAATGCTGGTTTTATGGATCGATCGGTATGAGGCTGAACCGGCATGGATGTTGGCAACTGCGTTCTTCTGGGGCGCGCTGGTCGCGGTTTTCTTCGCCTACCTACTCAACACCGCCAGCGGCATGGTCGTAACCGCCGTTACCAATGATGTGCGCGCCGGCGCGGCATTCGGAGCCGTCATCTCAGCACCGATAGTCGAAGAGAGCGCGAAGGCCCTTATTCTCTTCGTGTTTTTTTTCTTTAAGAAGGACGAGTTTGACGGCGTTATTGACGGCATCGTCTACGCGGCGATGGTCGGCCTCGGTTTCGCGATGACCGAGAATATTCAGTACTACGGCCGCGCGGTGCTGCAAGCCGGCGGCGAAGGACTGGGAATCCTTTTCTTTATTCGTGGTTTTCTGGCGCCGTTCTCGCACCCGATGTTTACCAGCATGACGGGCATCGGTTTGGGTCTAGCGAGGCAATCGCGCTACATGGCGGTAAAACTCATCGCGCCCGTGCTGGGTCTGCTTGCCGCAATGGCGATGCATAGCATCTGGAACGGATCGGGTGTCATCGGCGGCGGTGCGCTCTTCATTCTTACTTACATAGTAATTATGGTGCCCGCGTTCTTCATTATGTTTGTTGTGATAGCGTTGGCGCTGCGTCGTGAAGGACAAATTGTGCGTGAGTTTCTCACGCCGGATTTTCAGACTGGTTTGATAAACCCGCAGGAATTCAAACAGCTCGGCTCACTCTTTGGCAGAATGGGAGCGTCATACAACGCGTTCTCACGCGGCGGTTTCAGCGGTTGGCGGGCGTGCCGGCAATTGAATCAAACAGCAAGTGAACTGGCTTTTCACCGCAGTCGCTTGTCTCGCGGCATCATCGTCGCCAATGCGCAGGAACGCGAAGCCGCATATCGCGCCGAGCTCGAGGATCTGCTGAAACGATTGCGAGCTGCGAGGTAATTAGGCTGCTGGTAAAGTACAATGTTTTTTAGTAGCACCTTATACTGACCAGACATCGCGCCGACGATTGGGGCGCCAGTTCACCCCCGTGAAAGTTCAACTACTACCAAGCACTTTCGACGCGCACGGACACGCCACGCTCGAACAGCGGCTGACCTGTTTCCTGATCGACGAACACGTCGCAGTTGATGCAGGCAGCATCGCACTCGCTTTGAATGCTGAACAACGCGAAAATGTGCGCGACATTATCGTGACCCATCCTCACATGGACCACATCGCCAGCTTGCCCATTTTCATCGATGACCTTTTTCCTTCGCTGAAAGAGCCGATTCGCATTTACGCTACCGCTGAAGTCATTGAGCTGCTCGAGCGCGACATCTTCAATTGGAATGTTTATCCACGCTTCTCAGAATTGAAGAACGATTATGGGCCGGTCATGGAATACGTTGCGATTCCACCGGGTAAGGAAACAAAAGTCGCCCACTTGACCGTCACGGCGGTACCGGTTAATCACATTGTTCCCACCATCGGGCTCGTAGTTTCGGATGGCAAAAGCACGATAGCTTTTAGTTCCGACACTGCCGAG
>DATENN010000110.1:0-3161 GCA_035275045.1 Pyrinomonadaceae bacterium | reverse complement strand
TTGGAAGTCATTTTTTCCTCGATAACATGATAGGGCGATGTAACGAAAGCTATTCAACGTTGGGTAATGCCGTGGTTTGAATTCCTCTGTGCAACCTCTGGGACTCTGTGCCTTTGTGGTAAAGAGTCCTCTAGTAAAAATCACCATAAAGGAAAACGCGGAGAGCCGAAATCCTGGCTTTACCTGCAACGTTACAACTTCCTGAACATTTGGACACTGTCTGTTGCCGCAACCAGAAAATATGAGTTCAGAGATGCTTTAAGCTGTTCCTGGCTTTCCGGTACAAAGCCGTAAACGCTGCTTTCTTCTAACCACTGTTGCTCCAGCCGATAGATAAGATGGACGTCCGATTCGACTGCTTGTCTAATGAGTGGTTGTTTCACAGTGCGATCATAAACTTGCGGGATGTGGGCTGAATGACGTCCGAATTGACCGGGCGCGACGAATGAACGCGAAGGGCGATTGAACTCAAGTACCGAATGCCCCGGAAGCCGAGTTGCGGTTGTATGAGTTGTTCGGTAGCGCGTCAGCGCGGAGCCATTAAGGGAGATTTCGTTCAAATTCTAAAATGGCATCCAGGTTTTTGCCTGACACCTGATAGAACACTGAGCTGTCAACCCACATGACCGCGTGAAATCCCGGCGCAAAGCCTTCGACTACAACCTTTCGACCGGGCGCTTTCTGCTCGTGGTCAACTCTGGTGCTTTCAGTGACTTTCGCTCCGCCTACCGAACGCCGGACGTTCTCCACCATTTGATTAAGAGCCTGAGCGGCGTCGGAAGCGGATGGGTAGTTGATCACTTGCATAAACAATTGCGCTCCGCCGGACGCTTCATAATGTGCCATCAGACCTTCGGTCGGCCGCAGCGCGCCACTCTGATATTTATCCGAAGGAGGGATGTCCACAGGCTTAACTTCACCCTGCAACTTAAAATTACCGACTTGCTGGGGAATAAGGTTTCGTATTGAACCGCTAACACGAGCAGGCTGTCGACATGATGATATTAACGCCACAACGGTGACGATGATAAGAAGTTGCTTCATAGCATTAAATCTATTGATTGACATAGAAGAGTGTAAACAATGCAACCGCTGAGTTGACGCGACGGCGCTGAACTTGTTTGCCTTGGCGTTACCAGTTTGCGCTCAGTTAGGCACGTTGGCGTGCAACTAATTTGTCATGCCCTGAGTCAGGCACGATGAGCTGCGGCGTCATCACTTCTTTTTATGGTACTCCATCAGGCATTTATCCAACGGGTTGCCTTCGTTGTAGATGCAATTGCAGAAGCGCAGGCAGTCCTCGGTACGAGCGTTACTGCGGCATCCGTTTGTGCACTCGAGTTCAGAATTTCCCGGCCGGACCTCGTACATAAAAGCGTTGATGATGATCACTGCGGCGACGACTGCGACAACGCCGCCAAAAAATAACACGGGAAACTTTCGGGACATCTTCTGATTTCGTGTTGTCCCGACGCCGCTCGATAACGTGAACGGCAGAACGTATTTCAGCCGCGCGTAGTCCCAACAGAGCAGATACAAATTTGCCAGCACCATGAGCGTGGTGATGCGAGTGCCTTCAAAGCGGGTCGAGTACGCCAACACACAAATATTCAAGATGATCGGGAAATAAAGAATCGCTCCGAGCAACGCCGTCCTGGGGATGAGCAACAGCAGCGCCACTGTGAGTTGGCCGACGCCGATAAACCTGTAGTAAAAGCCGGTAAGGTATAGCGCGTCAAAATAGTGGCCCAGCGGATGATTCGAGGGTAGCCCGGTAAACCGCTGGCCCATAATTTTTACTATGCCGGAAGGGATAAACCCCAGCGCCAATGCCACTCGACAAAAGACGGCGAAATAGCGCAACCACTGGTTGCTCTTAAATTCGTTGTAGACATGATCAAAGGTTGGCAAGTGGACGTGTTGGAACATTCCCAGTCGACTCTATGATCCGGTCGCTGCAGCTCCCGCTTCTAACACGAGGCTCGCCGAACGGTTGAGTTAACGCACCGATGCGGGCGACGGAGGGTGGCTCGCGGAAATTTTCAAGTTTCGAGTGTACCCATCCGCTACCGCCGACGGTACTGACCCTCACATTCCCAGTCGATTCTATGATCCCGTCGCCGCCGCTCCCGCTTTTAACACGAAGCCTCGCCGAACGGTTGAGTTAACGCACCGAACGGTTGAGTTAACGCACCGGCGCGATTTCAAATCCGCAATCCGAAGTCCGCAATCCGGAATTCAAGGTGGTGTGTCTCTCAAGTCCCGAAATGGAGCGCCACTCCTATGACGACATGCACCAACATGTGCGCGATTATTGCCGCTTCAAGACCTTTTTTCCAATAAAGATAGCCGGCAATCAAACCGAATATCGAATTCGCGACGACTATGTACGAGACTATTGCGACTGTAAAATCGACACCTAATGCGAAGGCCAAGGGGAGATGGCCCAAACCGAAAACAACAGATGAAATGATAATCGCGTTTACAAAAAAGATTGCACGCGGTTTACCTTGTCCCTTTTGAAGCAGCTGCCACGCCAACCATACCAGGAGTGTCATCACGCCCCACCTGAGCAACAACTCTTCAATGATGCCGCCGTAAAACAGCCGCGTCAGGAATGGAAGGACTTTGTTTAGTCTTTCGGCGCGCGTGACAAACTCGGCTGGCAGGAACGGTTTCCACAATAGCCAGGTTGAAAGGAGTGCCATGCCACCGATTAGTCCTCCAACCAAGGCCGGCACAATTTGTGGTTTCAAAGCCGGCGCTACGCTCCGCCCGTTAGCCGCTGCTTCGGCTGCTGGTGAAAATAAACCCACTTTGGAAGCAAGCTTAACGCCGACAAAAACCGCAATGGACATAAGAATTGTGGGTTGAATCAGCCCCACGAGCTTTATCAACAGGGAAGAGAACGGCATTTTTGCTCCCGCCGTTATGGGCAAGCTCGCGACTAATGCAGGTAGGTCTATTAGTAATGACGAGAGCACGCCTGCGAAACCGGCAATCCACAGGATCACAAACAGCCTTGATTTGAAGGTCATACTCACGGCGGTGAGAAATTCAGTAGGCGGCCCGACGGTGGAATTGATGCGGCGACGCTAAACAAATTCGAAATTCGAATATCGTCCTACGATTCGTTGGGCGGCGATGACTAATCAATGTCG
>DATENN010000109.1:0-6192 GCA_035275045.1 Pyrinomonadaceae bacterium | reverse complement strand
TGCCGGTCAACGAAATAATGAAGATGGGCCAAAATTCTTTTAAGTTGTGAAACTGACTTTGCTGAGTCAGCAGGTAACCGAGGCCGTGCGCTTTCCAAATGGCCCAAGCGAGCAGCAGTGTCGTCATGATCAAGACAAAAGGAGCGGCCCAATTCTCAACCTTGCGCAGGAGATCCATTCCGCGATAGATGATGTAGATATTCAGGCCCCAGAAGATCAAGAATGACAGCCATTCAGTTACAAAATGTCCGCCCACTGGGCCGCCCAACAAATTGTTCCAGCCGGGAATGATGGCCGCAAAAAATGTATTTAGCGCTTCACCGCCAATCCATGCCTGAATTCCAAACCATCCGCACGCAACGATGGCGCGCATCAACGCCGGTAAATTCGAACCGTAGGTACCGTAAGCAGCGCGCGCAAAAATGGGAAACGGGATCCCATACTTTGTGCCGGGGTGCGAGTTCAAAAGAATCGGAACCAGCACGATCGTATTGCCCAGCAAGATCGTAATTAGAGCTTGCCACCAATTCATACCGGCGCTGATCAAACCAGACGACAACATGTAGGTCGGTATGCAGTGCGCCATGCTGATCCAAAGCGCGGCGTAGTTATAGGTGGTCCAATTCCGCCGGCTGACCGGAACAGGCGCGAGGTCATCGTTGTAAAGAGGACTGCGGCTGATTGAATCCGCCGCTTCGGGCCGGAGTTCGACGCGACCGTCCGAGTGTTGAATTGTTTCCGCAGTGGACATTTTTAGCGAAGGCTGCGTGCTGAAAGGTAAAGCAGGTTGTCTACTAAGATAGATGCAAAATAGGCCGCAAATACTAAGCTACTGCGGACGGCCCGACAAGTGGTTTAGCTTTAATTCTCGCGGCGCAGATTAGAATGAGTATTTTGAAGTTGCGGTGCAATCGGAAGCGTGATCAGTTCCGCATTGGAACAGCTGTGGCACCCCGTCCATCGTGAGTCCTTTGGTAATGCGCCACACTGCTGTCCCTCCATATCTATCTTCCGTCCATCCTAGTTGTTGTTTGTTACGCCACACCCGTTCCAGGGCCGCTAACTCTCCGGAGCCTAACAGGTGATAGGCCTCGTGTAGAAGAATCGCGGCGCGCTCGTTTTCATCGAGCGGAACGTTGAAGAATTGCGGATAGAGAGTGAGCACTTCAAAGGGAAAGTTGGTTGCGGCGTAAGCTTCTCTATGACCGATAAACCGGTTCCACCAGTTTTCGGAGCTGCGGTAGGTTGTGAGATGTTTCAGAACAAAGGCTTCGCGCGAAAAGCCCTGCCGGTTCAATACTTCAACCGACTGCATGACGATTTCACGATGCTGATAATCGAGATCGTCCGACGAGATGCGCAACGACATGTAGAAGACAAACAGCAATACCAGCGTCGTTCCGAGTATCCAAATTATTCGCTTGCCGAGAGTTCGGCGCGGCGGTTGCGGGTCGCCGGCGTCGATCACCTCATCCGGTGCTTCAATTAATGAGGCGTTGCACCGGCGACAGTTCTCATCTGAGGCAACATTGATCAGGCCGCATTGAGGGCACTTGTTTCTCTTCATTGCCGAACCTTCAAACCATGACGGACGGCGCGAGCGATGATTGTAAGGCGAAGGGTAATCAACAAATTTCTCGGTTCATTTGTGAGGTGAGAATGAGGCCGTCCGTTGCACCCGAAACTCAACGTCGCCTGAGCAGTGATCGATCGTAGTCTTACATCGATACGCAGGTGCCGCGTTTCAGGAACTGTCCGTCGCCCGGTTTACCTTTGTAATCGCCGTTCTGAATAACGACTCTGCCGCGCGAGAGGACCGTTTCCACGACACCTTTAATTTTCTTTCCTTCGTAAGTGTTGTAGTCAACATTCATGTGGCTGGTCTTCAGGCCGAGCGTCTGTTCTTTCTCGGGATCGAAAATAACAATGTCAGCGTCAGAGCCGATGGCGATGGTGCCTTTTCGCGGAAATAGTCCAAACATTTTTGCCGCGGCCGTCGATGTCAACTCAACAAAGCGGTTCAAACTAATTCTGTTTTCGACTACGCCGCCGTTATAGATGAGCGGAACTCGATTCTCCACGCCGGGCGCTCCATTCGGAATCTTGGTGAAGTCATCTTTACCGAGTTCCTTTTGTTCCTTCATACAGAACGGGCAGTGATCGGTTGAGATGACCTGAAGATCGTCGGACTTTAGCCCTTTCCAAAGTTCTGCCTGATTCGATTTATCGCGCAACGGCGGAGTCATCACGTACTTCGCGCCGTCAAAATCCTCACCATAATCGTCGATCGAGAGGAAGAGATACTGCGGACAAGTTTCAGCGAACGCGGGCACGCCGCGATCGCGCGCTTCGCGCACTTGATTCAAAGCATCGGCGCACGACAAGTGAACAATGTAAACCGGCGATTCGGCCATTTCAGCGATCGCGATCGCGCGGTGCACGCCCTCGGCTTCAGCAATGGTCGGCCGCGTGAGCGCGTGGTACTTGGGTGCAGTATGACCCTTCGCAAGCGCGTGCTTGATGATTTCATTGATGACGATTCCGTTTTCAGCATGCATGCAAATCAGGCCGCCACGCTGGCCCGCCGCCGACATCGCGCGAAAGATGGTGGCGTCGTCGACCAGAAAAACTCCGGGATAGGCCATGAACATCTTGAAACTGGTCACGCCTTCATCCATCGCTGTATGCAGTTCTTCAATCTGGTTGTCTTCCAACTCGGTTGTGATCAAGTGAAAGCCATAATCGATCGCCGTCTTACCTTCCGCTTTTTTGTGCCAATTATCGATGCCTTGAATTAACGACTCACCTTTGTATTGCACTGCAAAGTCGATGATTGTCGTGGTGCCGCCATGCGCGGCCGCGCGTGTGCCCGTAAGAAAATCGTCAGACGATTCGGTGCCGCCGAAGGGCAACTCCATGTGCGTGTGTGGATCGATACCGCCGGGAATTACGAGTTTGCCGGCCGCATCGATCGTGCTGTCGGCCTCCATATCGAGCGCAGCACCGATGACAGATACGCGTTCATCTTCGATTAGGATGTCGGCTTTGTAGTCGTCAACCGCGGTCACTACGCGGCCGTTTTTGATCAAAGTTTTCATAGGATGTTTGCGCTGAGCTTGAAAGGTTAGTGCCTTCTTTGTCGGTGTCCGCCGCAGTACTTTCCGGCTATGCCGTCTGATGTGCGGAAAGGCTTCGCCTTTCCGATAACCCAACTAATGTTTACAGGCTCAGCCTCTTCTCCAACTGATTTGGTCAGTATCAACCATCAAGGGTTCATTTTCCAGAGGGCATCCCTGCCAAATCCGCACGCTGGACCAGCGATAGTCTTGTGCCCTTTCAATCAGGCCAGCCCTAACCGGATTTTGATGAATATAATTCGCCTTTTCTATTAGCACCTGTTCGCTGGTGATGGAAAATACATTGTTATGATGGTCCCATAGAGAATACCGGTAACCGCGTTCTTTATCTTCGTGTCTCAATTTCTGCAGTGATGAATTATGGCCGTGGTCTTTGAGATAATCAATAACTCGGCGGCTCGTGATTCCGTTTATGAACCGAAGGATCTTTGAAGGTTTGGAAAAACCATCGGTTATCAGGTGCAAATGGTCAGGCATTATGACATACGCATAAATTGAAAAGCCGCCAGAGTTTCGCGCTTCATTAAGAGCTTCGCAGCTTAGGTCTTTCATTGTGTCGGTTCGAAATACGGGCAGCCGATCCTTTGTCACAGCAGTCAGGTAAAGAGCGGGATTGTCTCTTGAGATTACATGCATGAGGTGAGCTCATAATTCTGACGAGAGCTTGACTGAAAGGCAAAGCGTTTTTCCACATCCTGTTTTCAGGCAAATAAAAGAATTCTTGCAATGAGGCGCAGCCTCGTTATCGGAGAGGAAAGATGACGGAAAGGCGTTAGCCTTTCCGCACATCAGGCGGCGAAGCCGTGTACAACCGCCGGCATATGAAGCGGCAAACTAATAATTAACGTTCGGTAAACGCTTGGTAAAACAAAAACGGCGGCGGATTCAAGTCGAATCAGCCGCCTTTTTGTTTCTTGGTTTTTCGAACTACTGACTTAACTCAGACGTCAGAATTGCTCCACCGAGATTTGGCAAGGTGGCAACTATCTTTACCACCTTGTGCGTGTCTTTTGCTATCCACACAGTCTGTTTGTCTGCATCGTTATCAGCAGCTACCAACTCGACTTTGTATGTCTCGAACGTACCGGCTGGAACGGTCACTGCTTCCGTTCCCACCGTTTTCAACTGCTTCCATTGCACCTTCTGTTTTTCCACGTCAAAGTTCCGCAGGGACGTGGTATAGCCAACCGCGAGTGGCAGCCGGGCAATTACATCGAAAGCGCCCGCGCCGTCGCCGAGAATTACACCACCCACATCGACCAGCACCGGTTTTGGTTGACCGTTCATCGTCATCGTTCCGGTCGCTTTGCCGTCCTTGAAATCAATCTCGACTGCCATCGCTCCCTGATTGATCGAGCGATGTTTAAGCGCGAGTGTGCCTTTCTCTATTGTTGAGATGTCCGAGATTCGTCCCTGAGGCGTGTCGGCAATCTCGGTTACGATCCAATCGTTTCCTGACTCCTTGATCTCGGTGCTAATCGTCAAAGGAATGCTCTGCGGCCCCAAGGCGATAGATGCTTTGTAATTGGACGTGCCGGCGCTGAGATCGCCGGCCGGCTTAGCGTCCGCGGTCGCCTCCATCTTTTTCGGAAGCGACACGGCCTTGGGATCGACGGTGATCTCCTTTAAACGCGTTGCGACTTCAGGCGTCATTGTTTCCTGATAGCGGCCGCCGAGGTACTTCGCCAAAAACTTTTCGGCGGTAGCAAACAGCGCCATGTTGTTTATGGGACGGGCAAAGCCGTGACCTTCATCCGGAGCCACCAGATATTCAACAGGGAAGCCGCGATCACGCAGCGCGACCACGATCTGATCGGCTTCGCGTTTGTTTACCCGCGGATCGTTTGCGCCCTGGACCACCAGCAGCGGCGTTTTAATTTTCGCGGCCTGGCTGAGCGGCGACTGTCTCTCCATCTGCGTCTTGTCAGCGGGGTCAGACGGATCGCCCATCCGTGCATAGAAAAGTTTTCTAATCGGTTCCCAGTAAGGCGGTATCGTTTCCAACAGTGTAAGTAAATTGGATGGACCAACGATGTCGACGGCTGCCGCGTAAAGATCAGGTGTAAAGGTAACACCGGCAAGCGTGGCATAACCGCCGTACGATCCGCCCATGATGCCGACTCGTTTGGGATCCGCGATACCTTGCGCGACCAGATACTTGACGCCCCAGGTCAGGTCGTCCTGCATTTTGTCGCCCCATTGTTTGTTGCCGGCATCTAAAAACTTTTTGCCATAGCCGGTCGAGGCGCGGAAATTGGGTTGCAGCACTACGTAGCCACGGTTCGCTAAGAATTGTGCGAAGCCATCAAAACCCCATGAATCCCGTCCCCATGGACCACCATGCGGCAGAATAATCGCCGGCAAATTTTTTGCGGGCGCCGACATCTTTGGCAGCGTCAAGTAGGCTGGAATTTCGAGACCGTCGGACGACTTGTAACGAACCGCAGTCATCGGCGCCATGTAATCGCGATTCAGTCCTTCGCGAATGCGATATTGCAGCGAAAGCTGTTTGGTATCGCGGTTGAACAGGTAACGCTCGCCCGGTTCGGTGTCGCTGCTGACCAGGACCAACCACAGCCGCTCGTCTTTTGTGCCGGAAACAAAATCAATTTCGCGGTTAGGAAATTTCTTTTTCAGCAGTTTGTAGTCTGCTTCGAATGCCTTGTCTTTCCAGTAGATGCGCGAGCGTTCGTCATCATAAGAAGTCGCGATCAAGTCATCGCTTACATCCGAAAAAGAAGCATTGCCGAAATCAACGTGGTTTAGCGGATCAGATTCAACCAATTCCTCTTTGCCGCTGACCGGATCGAACAATTCCAGGCGCACCAGGTCGATGCCTGCGCCCTTATTGGTCAGGAAGTAAACGCGCTTTCCGTCCTTATGAAACCGAACCGGGCCGCAGCTTTCAAAAACATTGCAGGAATAAACTTTGGTAAAGCCGCTGTCATCCACGCGCAAAATTTCGGTATCGCCGTTGGCGGCAGAACGCGTCGCCATACGCAGTTGATCCTTGAGGTCAAATACCCAACCGGTGATGCGCTCGGTGTTTTTTCTG
>DATENN010000108.1:0-11309 GCA_035275045.1 Pyrinomonadaceae bacterium | reverse complement strand
GGTTTTCTCCTTTTCAAAAAAGTCAACCAGCTCTGAAACGGTGGCTTCTTCGACGCCGAATTTTTCCTGGCTCGGATGGGAATAAGAACTGTTGATGCCGGCCAGCCAGGGCGAATGCGTGGTCGCGGTGCGCGGTGTCTGTGGAAGGTTCGCTTCCGCGCCTGAACGATGCGATGAATTTTGCATCCCAGGCGAGAGCTTGGCTTCAAGTTGGGAAAGCTTACGTTGGAGTTCGCTGAGGCCGGCGCGCACGGCAGCGATTTCTGAACTGACTGGGCCGGTTTGCGGCGAAACGGGTGAACGATTTTCTGAAGCGACGCGGCGTGCGATTCGTTCGGCAATTTCCCGTGCTTGATCCGATTCCGTGCTCATAAAATTAGTAAAGCAAACTGTTAGGCTGCTGTCGCTGACGCACCATTTGATCAAAACCAATCGCAGACCAAAAGTGCGCTACATCAAATCGATGTGATCGACTACGCCGACGATCGCTGAATCGATGGCCGCTTGCGGTTTTCCGGTTGCAGCGGTCGAAGCGCTCCAGCCTTCCTGCACGATCAAAACCGTATCGCCTACACCCGAATCGACTGAGTCCAGCGCCAGCACTGTGTAAGCCGTCTCTTCGCCTTCCGGAGTGATCTGCTGGCAAAGCATAACGCGCGCATTCTGATAGCGCTGGTTCTTTTGGGTCGCGACGATGTTGCCTAGGACTTTGGCTAAAATCATTTCTTAAAGCTTCGCTTTTGGTCTTTGGACTTTGGTCTTTGAAAAACCCGCTTGGAGAAATATCTCCATGCAAAAGGATCACAGCAAAGACCAAAGCCTAAAGACCTAAGCCCTTATTTCGTTACGTGCGCGTCCGAATCAACGATGCCAATAATCGTACAATCGGTCGGCGTGTCTTCGCGCTTGAAAGGAAAACTCGCTTCCTTGCCGCGACACCAGAAAACCAATTCACCGACGCCGGCGCCGACGGCATCCACCGCCACCATCGGTTTTCCATTGGGCTGCAAATCTTTATTTAAAGTTTGCACCACCAGCAATTTTCGCCCCTCGAGAGCTTCGTTCTTGACGGTGGCGACGACGGTGCCGATGACTCTTGCAAGCTGCATCAGTTAGTCCAAAGTCCAAGGTCCAATGTCCAAAGTTTCGCCGACCTAACAGACCTTGGACATTGGACCTTGCACATTGGACTAGTCCTTTATGTCAACAGAATCGATTACGCCGACGATCGCTGCGTCTACGGGCGTGTCCTTCATGCCCTGGGCCAGGCGCGCACTTGAACCGGCCACCACCAGAACGCGCTCGTGAAACCCTGCGCCGACGGTGTCAACGGCGACGACGTAGCCGCTTGTGTCCGTGCCATCAACGTTGATTGGCCGCACGATCAGCAACTTTTTGCCGAGCAGTCGTTCGTCTTTTTGCGTCGAAACTACTGTTCCAAGAATCCGCGCGATAATCATGCTTAGCCGCGATTGCCGATTGGAAGCGCGTCGTCGACACTGCCGTGCGGGCGCGGAATCACATGCACGCTGACCAATTCACCGACGCGTCGAGCGGCCGCCGCTCCGGCATCAGTCGCGGCTTTGACCGCGGCGACATCACCGCGAACAATTGCGGTGACAAAGCCGGCGCCGATTTTTTCGTATCCGATCAAGGTCACATTTGCGGCTTTAACCATCGCATCCGCAGCTTCAATCATCGCGACCAGACCTTTAGTCTCAACCATACCGAGTGCTTCTTGCATTCAGTTTCTCCTGTTTGATGAATGGTAAATCGTGAATGGCAAATACTAGACGAGTTCGTCTCTATTTACCATTGACCATCTACCAGGTATTACCGGCACGAGGCTGAGCGAGTGCGGTCGCCAACAGCTCCATCAATTCTTCACGCGTCAAGGTGATCTTGCCGTCACCGTTTGAAGTATTCGCGTAATTAGTTAAAGCCGGCCGATCACCAGTCGGGCAAGCGAGTTGCGTTTCGTGAAGATAACCGCACGCCTGGCAGCGCGCTGATTCTCCAAGATAGCCCGCCGCCTCGCGTACGTTAATCAATTTCTCGATCGCGTCGGCCGGCAAATTTTTCGAGCCGCCGAGCAAGCGCGATAGGATCGCAATGCGCGCGGTGTGCTCGAGTGTCTCAAGCCTATCGAATGCCTGCCAAAGATCTGCGCCGTAAGCCACCGCGCCATGATTCGCCATCAACAATGCGTTGTGATGTTTCACCAGCGGCCTCATCGCGTTGCTGAGCTCGTCCGTCGACGGTGTGCCGTATGCTGCCAGTGGCACGCAACCGAGGGTCAAAATTACTTCCGAAAGAATAGGTTGGTCGATAGGCAAGCCGGCGACTGCGAAAGCTGTTCCATGTGGCGGATGAGCATGACAAACCGCTTTGACGTCTGCACGTTCTTCGTAAATCAGCAGGTGCATCGCCAACTCGCTGGATGGCTTCTTGTCGGTCAACGCCTTGCCATTCGCATCGCACAGCGCGAGATCGGCTTCGGTCATGCGGCCTTTGCACATCATGGTCGGCGTTGCGATGATGCGGCCATCGTCCAGACGTGCACTGACGTTGCCGTCAGATGACACCACGTAACTGCGTTGGTAAAGCAATTCGCCAATGCGAACAATTTCTCGTCTGGCAGTTTGCTCGTCCATAGTTATTGAAAGTGACCTCGAAATTTCAGAGTAGAGGTTTGAGCTTGTAGCAAACAGCTAAGACAAGCTAAAGCTTGTACTCTGAACCGCTACACCTTTTGTTCGTCGATTCGATCAAGCCGTTCAAACTGCCGTTTGCGTTTGCCGGCCGTTGTCACTTGACGTTCGGGACGCGCCAGAAAATACGAAAGCGATTCGAGTGAAGTTGTCAGGTCAACCGTCTTTACTTTTACATCGAGCCGCGCCGCCAACGAAGCAGGCGCGAAGTTTAGAATTGCCTTGACGCCTGATGACATTATTTGATTGAGCACCTTTTGCGCGGCCCGAGCGGGCACGGCGATTACCATGACGTCGATAGCTCCGTCTTTAACGATCCCGGGCATCGCTTTTACGTCATGAATCGCTATCGCGTCTTCACCAACATGGCGTCCAATTTTCTCTGGATCGTTATCAAACATCGCGACCACACTAAAGTTTGAATTCGAGAAGCCTGGATAATTGGCGAGCGCGGAACCAAGCCGCCCAGCACCGACAATGCCTACTCGACGTGGCCTGTCCAACCCGAGAATATTTGTGATGTGCTCGCGCAAACTGCTGACGTAATAACCCACACCGCGCACTCCGAATTCGCCGAAATATCCCAGATCTTTTCGAATTTGTGCGGAATTCAAGTTGAACTGGCGCGCCATCGTCTGCGACGAAATCGTCTTAATACCGGCGGCTTCAAGCGTGTTGAGGCAACGCAAATACACGCTCAACCGGTTCGTAGTTAGTTCTGAAATTTTTTCCGACTTCATGTTGAGGGCCTGGCGCCAGTATAGACCCATTGGAAGATAGTTTCGAGTTTCGGGTTTCGAGTTAGAACAGAACCCACCCGCTACCGCGGGGTGGTACTGACCTGTTTGTCCCACGCACACTCCCGCTCAACTCGTAACTCGAAACCGGAAACTTGGAACTGATCGCGGCATCAACTACAATCGCAGCGCAACAACACGCGCGCTACTCTTCTTAAATGATCGCACATTTGTCCGGAACCCTTCTTTCCAAACAACCAAATTCAGTAATTCTGGATGTGGGTGGCGTTGGTTATGAAGTGAACATTCCCATTTCAACGTTTTATGATCTCGAGGAAGCGGGATCGAGCGTGCAGTTGCGCGTGTATACGCACGTGCGCGAGGACGCGCTACAGCTCTACGGTTTTAAAACGATACGCGAGCGCGAACTTTTTCTGCGCCTGATTTCCGTCAGTGGCATTGGACCACGCTTAGGAATTACGCTTTTGTCCGGCATGAGTGCCGACGAAATGATTGCGTCGATTCGCACCAACGACCTGGCGCGGTTGACACTAATTCCGGGTGTGGGCCGAAAGACCGCGGAACGGCTGGTGATGGAATTGCGCGATAAAGTCGCCTCGCTGTCATCGGCCGCGCTCGAAGAAGAATTTGGCAAGAAAACAGAAACAGGCGCGCCAGTCATTACTGAAGATTCAATGCGCGGAGACGTGCTGTCGGCGCTGCTGAACCTCGGTTATCAACGGAACGCCGCGGAAAAAGCGGTGACTGCTGCAATCGATGAAGGCGGCGAGATCTCGGTCGAGGTTATTCTGCGTCGCAGCTTGCGAAAGTTGGCGAAAGTCTAGCATGTCAATCAAGCTTGTGATGGGACATGTCCGGTCCTTTAGCGCACCACTTTCGCTCGTCTTAATCTTATTCCCCACGCTTGCGAATCGAACGCTCGCCCAGCAGAAAAAACAAACGTATTACGCGATTTTTGTCGACAACAGCGGCTCGTTGCGAAGCCAGTTTGAGGATGAAGTGCAGCTTGCCGATCAGATTCTGGAGCGCATTCCAACTCCGAACATCGGCACTTTGTTTCACTTCAAGACCGAACAAAAGAAAAACCCAACTGCCGTAGTGACCGAGTGTTTGGGATGGACGCAAGAAAAATTTTTGCTCAAACAGTGCCTTGATGGTCTTTTCGTAGTGCCAGGCCAAACCGCCTTGTTGGATGCTGTGGATTCGATCCTTGACAGCGTGATCGCAAAGGCCGGATCTAATAGCTCGGCTGACAGGATCATGTTTCTGATTACCGATGGAGAAGAGCGAAATAGCCAGATAAAAAAGAAACAGCTCCTGGAAAAATTAAGAAACAGCAATGTCAGGGTATATATTGTCGGTCTCGTTAAGGAACTGGATAATCCCGCTTTTTACGGCGGCACGTCGGGCAAAGATAAAGCGATTGATTTACTTAACAACATGGCGAAAGAATCGGGCGGTCGGGCTGTCTTTCTTAAGTCTGGCAGGATCGATGCTCTCGAATTACTGAATAAGCTATTTTTAAATTGATCGCCCGAGGCGAATCCAACTTTTTAATGTCGACTGAACAACCAGCACGAGTCCGCGATACGCCGCTCAGCGACGACGAGCGCCAGTTCGAGATCACCGTTCGCCCGTCGAAACTCTCTGAATACATCGGACAGCGCCAGGTAAAAGAGAACCTGCGCGTTTACATGAAAGCGGCACTGCATCGCAAGGAGGCCCTCGACCATGTGCTGCTGACGGGACCGCCGGGACTTGGCAAGACCACGCTCGCAAATATCATTGCGAACGAAATGGGCGCTGAGCTGCGTTCGACTGCTGGGCCGGCCATAGAAAAAGCGGGTGACATCGCGGCTCTGTTGACGAATCTTCAGGAAGGCGATGTTCTGTTTATCGACGAGATACATCGCTTGTTGCCGGCCCTGGAAGAGAAACTCTACCCGGCGATGGAGGACTATCAACTCGATCTACTGATTGGCCAGGGTGCCGGCGCAAGATCGATAAAGCTTGAGCTGCCAAAGTTCACGCTGGTTGGTGCGACAACGCGCGCGGGTTTGATCACTGCGCCATTGCGTGGACGGTTCGGCATCATTTTCCATCTCGATTTTTACCCGCATGAGGATTTGGAAGTCATCTGCAAACGTTCGGCAGAAATTTTGGGAGTGGAAATTGACGACGATGGCGCGAGGGAGATTGCGCGGCGTTCGCGCGGCACACCTCGCATCGTTAATCGGTTGCTGCGGCGCGTGCGGGATTACGCACAAGTGGATTACGACGGAAGAATCAACCAGGCAGTCGCGGCTGACGCTTTGAACCGGATGGAGGTCGATACGTTCGGACTCGATGAAATGGATCGCAAACTGTTGTTTACGATTATTGAGAAATTTAGTGGTGGCCCTGTGGGGCTCGGCACCATTTCAGCGTCGATTCACGAAGAAAAAGATTCGATAGAAGAAATCATCGAACCCTACTTGATTCAAATTGGCTTCCTTGATCGAACTCCGCGCGGTCGTATGGCAACTCGTCTCGCGTACGACCACTTTGGTATTACCCCCGCTAGTCATCTAAGACCCAGCCTGTTCGATTCCCAGTGAAGAATTTGTTACGTTAGAAAAGTCTGCCGTCCCGTGTCACATGCGCAAGCTATCTTCATTCTCGCGTCATTCTTTCGGTGTCCGCAACGCGGGCCCATGGCGCTCGATCTTCAGCCACACGTTACATCAGTTCCACGAGAATGATCTTTTTACGTCGGCGGCGGCGATGAGTTATTTCGGTTTGATGGCTCTGTTTCCTGCCCTGCTGCTGATGCTGGCAATCAGTAATCAAATTCCTGCGGGCGCCGAGATGCTTCGGCATGCTGCCGATGTTTATCCGGGCTCGAGCAACTTTTTACGCGACACCGTGCGGTCGTTATCGTCGGTCGGCACCGGAATTGTTATCACCTGTGTGATTGTTGTTTTGTGGGCGGGCTCGTGGGTCTTCTCGGTATTAGAACGCGCGCTTAATCGCATTTGGGGAGCGATCTCGAGAACATTTTGGCACGGCCGCGCGATCACGATCGGCATGATCGGAATCGTCGGAGTCTTGTTGTCCGTTTCAGTTCTAGTCACATCGTGGGTGGTCGCGCTGCGCGATGTTGCCGGCCGGTTTTCCCCGCGCCAGATCGCGCGCTATCCAATCCTGCTTTCCGTCGGCAGCGTTTTTTGGCAGGGCGTTTTCGCGGTTCTCAGTTTTTTGATAACGGTGATCTTGTTCGTAGTTGTCTATCGTTTTCTACCGCGCGCCGAGGTCACACTGCGTGACACATTGCCGGGAGCGATTATCGGCGGCCTGTTGTGGGAAGTGGCCAAATACGTTTTTGCCTGGTGCATTACCTTCTTCCACTATGATCAGATTTATGGATCAGTTGGCGCAGTCGTGGCGGTGCTCACGTGGAGCTATGTTTCAAGTTTGATTCTTCTCTTTGGTGCGCAACTTACCGCTGTGTTTCACCGCGAACATCCGCATTTTCCTTCCGCACTCTAGCTCGCCGGGTCTGAGTAATGCACATTTCCGAATTCGACTACGAGCTGCCGGAAGAGCTCATCGCCCAGGCGCCGCTCAAGGCGCGCGACGCGTCGCGCATGATGGTTGTGGACCGCGCAGCCGGAAGTTGGAAAGAGACAGCCTTCGCATCGTTTCCTGATTTGTTGCGAGCGGGCGACGTCGTTGTCGTCAACAACACCCGAGTTTTCCCGGCACGCTTGATTGGCGAACGGGACCCCAGCGGCGGCCGGGTTGAACTTTTGTTGCTTCGCGAAATTGATCAATCAGTTTGGGAAGCACTGGCTCGGCCGGCTCACCGCTTGAACGAGGGTGCGCGCATCCGTTTTCAAGATTCGTTATTGCGCGCGAAGGTGATTGGCTCCGCCGCAGGCGGAGTTCGCCGGATACAATTTACCGGCGAAACTGACATCAACGCCTCGATTGAGCGCATTGGACAGACTCCGCTTCCTCCTTACATCAAACGGCCGGATGGCACGTCAGTCCAGGACGTCGAACGTTACCAAACTGTTTTTGCTTCCGAGAAAGGCGCCATAGCGGCGCCGACCGCCGGTCTGCATTTCACGCCTGAAGTCTTAAAAAGGATTTCTGAGGTAGGCGCCCAGACCGCAGAGATAACGTTGCACGTCGGCTATGGAACGTTCGAGCCGGTTAGAGTCGAACAAATCGAGGAACATCAAGTTGCCGCTGAGTTCTTCAGTATCAGCGAACCGGTTGCGAAAACTTTGAACAAAGCCCGCGCCGCGGGAGGACGAATCATCGCGATCGGTACAACAACAACACGAGCGCTCGAGACTGCAATTGATGAAAAGGGTTTGATTACAGCTGGAACCGGCGATACCGCGCTGACGATCAAGCCGGGATACAAATTTCGCGCGGTGGATGCGCTGCTTACGAACTTTCATTTGCCCCGTTCGTCGCTTTTGATTCTCGTTTCGGCGTTTGCCGGACGCGAGTTGATCCTCGACGCTTACAAGGCGGCGGTTGCATCGAGATTTCGTTTCTACAGTTATGGCGATTGTATGTTTGTGATCTAGTGTTAATGAAAACGAAGATGCTAGACTAAAGCTACCGCGATTCCGCACTGGTTTTGCAATGGCAGTACTAAAAAAAATTCGATCGCGTCTTTGGTCACCGGCTGAGCCCTATGTCGACGATCCTGAAGTGTCGCGGCCAGTTGCCGTCAGTGGCCGGTATGACATTCGCTCGTTGACTGTTTCGCATCTCGAAGATTGCTGGCGCTTGGATCAACGGTGCTTTGTCGATGGCGAAGCCTATAGCCGGGAGACTTTTGAGTATCTGCTGACAGCTCCCGAATCAGTTTCGTATCGAGCCACAACAC
Source organism: Pyrinomonadaceae bacterium (assembly GCA_035275045.1). GTDB lineage: Bacteria > Acidobacteriota > Blastocatellia > Pyrinomonadales > Pyrinomonadaceae > PSRF01. Next base: position 2,952 of record DATENN010000108.1, on the reverse strand, counting down.
CCGCGGGCGCGATGGTCGGCTTTGTCATTGGACTGATCGAACCGGATCACACCGGACACATTACTACCGTGGGCGTCGCTCCTGAACACCGGCGGCGTCATTTAGGACAGCGTTTAATGGCTGAAGTTGAAAAGGGATTTAAGAAGCGCGGCGTGCGAATTGTGAGGCTCGAGGTTAGATCGTTGAATATTCCCGCCCAAAAACTCTATCAGCATCTCGGTTATACAATCACGCAACGGTTGCCAAAGTACTATTCGAATGGTGGCGATGGCTTGTTAATGCTGAAGTCGCTCGAATGAAGCTGCGTCGCTAACCTTTGCGAAGTTCGGTGAGAACCTGCTTCGCTACCGCTTTTAAAGTATCGAAAACACCCGCGCCCGTTGATGCTACTGCCTGCACCACCGGCTCTTCTTTCCGTTTCAATTCGCCAACAAGATCTTCAGCGGGAATAATGTTGGGCAAGTCCCGTTTGTTTAGCTGCAGGACGTACGGCAGCTTCATCAAATCGTATCCCTGCACCTTCAGATTTTCTTCAAGGTTATAAAGCGATTCAATATTGGCGTCCATGCGCTCTTCCTGCGAGTCCGCCACAAAAACCACGCCGTCCACGCCTTTCAAAATCAATTTGCGCGACGCGTCATAGAACACCTGGCCGGGCACCGTGTACAAGTGAAAACGCGTTTTGAATCCCCGAACCGTTCCCAGTTCGAGCGGCATGAAGTCAAAAAACAACGTGCGATCGGTCTCAGTGGCCAAGCTGATCAGTTTGCCGCGGGCCTGCGGTGCCGTTGCTTCAAAAATATGTTGGAGATTAGTTGTTTTGCCGCAGAGACCGGGACCGTAATAAACGATCTTGCAGTTGATCTCGCGCGATGCGTAGTTGATGAAAGTCATAGCATTAAAAGCGAGTGGAGTTATTGGAAGAGACTGTCAATGTCCTCGTCCGTAATTTCAGCGAAAGGAGAATCACTGTTGTCCCGGGCAGAACTAATAATTTCCTCCATCATGGCCGCCAGTTGCTGCGACACTTGTTTGGAGCGAAGTTTGACGAGCCCCAGGCTGGATCGTTCATCAAAAACCACGATCAGCAACATGCGGCCGATCACAGAAATGTGAATGCTCTCGCGCGAGCCTTCGTGCGAGAGAGTGGGAAATTCCTTTTCACCGATGAGTTGCGCCATGCCGCCCGTGGCGGCAACGTTCCCGGCGGCGAGCGATGCGAGGCTGGTCGTGTCAAGATTGCCTACCTCGCCCTGAACGGCGATCTCCTGCCCATCCTTGTCTACCAAAAACACCACGCGGGCAGACGCGTCCATGCGAAGCCGGGCCAAGATGGCTTTCAATTGGTGATACTGACGCTCGCGTAGCAGGATAGGCGTGTCTGCCATCGATACAACTTTCTTTGAAGATGGTATGGCGGCCTGAGGTGGGCGGGGAAAGCCGCAACTCTGCGGATAAGCTATTGAAATACTGCGATTGTTTTGGGTTTCTAACTGCTCCTGGCGAACAGTCGGCTTTGCTGAAAAAGCCGCAAGGCAATTTACCATAGCCAACAATGTGCTACAAGTGTTTTCCTTTGTTTAGCAGAAGGGCAAGACTTTGGTGTTTTAACAGTCCAACATGACCTGAAATCGGCGTTTTGCGTTGAATTGGACCGAGGGCTATGTTACTCTGCCACCGCAACTTCGCAGGACTTTAGACCACTTTTCCACCGTCCAGTTAAGTCTTCCATGAGCGCAGCGACAAAAAGTCTAAGACGTGGGACCTCGCGTACTGCTGTGCGTCGATCCACGACAAAGACTGCCATGAAGACCCGCGTTAAAAATGCGAAGCCCGCTCGTCCGAAAGCGAAGCGCGCCGTTCCTCACAAGGCCGCGACTAAAAAAGCGGTCAAGGTGAAAGCTTCAAAAAGCAAAAAAGCTGCGCCAAAGAAATTAGTCACCAAGCAATCGCGCACCGCGAAAAAATCCGCAGCCGTAAAATTGGCGCCGCGAAAGAAAGCTGTTCCGCAGAGCAAGAGCAAATTGGGCGGGGTCAAAAAGACCCAGAAACTCGCGGCGATCCGCGCACAACGCCCTGCGCCTGTGGCTACTCCTCTTCCACGACAACCGACCGTCGACGAATCTGCGGCGCTGAGAGCTTTCGAGCGCGCACACAAAGAATTTATGCTGGGGCGGTTTGGCGAGGCGCGCAATCAATTTCGCGCGTTACTGGAAAAGTACGCCAGCGTTTCTGAGGTCGCCGCTCGCGCACGCACCTACCTTGCCGTCGCCGATGCACGAATGCGCACGGAAAATATGCTTCCCCGTGACGCGGATTCTTTGTACGACCGTGGTGTGATCGAACTGAATCGCGGCGAATACGTTGCCGCCCAGGAGATGTTCGAGCGCGCTCTCAAACGCGAGCCCGAGGCAGCTCATATCCATTACGGCCTCGCGGCCACGCGCGCGCGATTGGGGGCCCACGACCTTGCTCTGCAATCACTGCAACGCGCTCTCGACCTACAACCCACGCTGCGGGTGCGCGCACAGCATGACCATGACTTGACTTCGCTTCGCAACGATCCCGATTTCGATCGGCTGGTCTTTCAACCTCGTCTCTAATCCCTCGGCGCGCACTTTCTCTACATTCGTAAGGAGTTTCAAAGCACTTGGCTTTTAGGTATTATTCTGTTGAGCGCTGATTCGGCGCGACCTTTCTGGAGAAGATAGTTGCCTTATAGTCCCCTCGAAAAACACGGGCTAAATCTTGTTGCTCTCGGCGGTGGCACGGGTTTATCGACGTTGCTGGCCGGATTAAAGCGACTGGTTGGCGCGCGAAACGCCGGCAGCGATTGGATTGAAAACCTGTCCGCGATCGTCACCGTATCCGATGACGGCGGCAGTTCCGGTAGGTTGCGCGATGAGTTGCAGATGCTTCCCCCGGGCGACATCCGCAATTGCATGATCGCGC